>CANJAW010000389.1:0-3002 GCA_947472215.1 Chitinophagaceae bacterium | reverse complement strand
TTTACTTTTGCGATAACTTATGTCAATCAATACAGAAAAATACAAGGCTTTACTTGCCCAGCTAAATGGCAAAGCCACCCTGGTAGCCGTATCCAAAACCAAGCCCCTGGAGGATCTGCAGGATTTGTACAATTTAGGCCAACGGGATTTCGGCGAAAACTATGTACAGGAGCTCGTAGACAAAGCAACCGTTTTACCAAAAGATATCCGCTGGCATTTTCTAGGTCACTTGCAAAGCAACAAGGTTAAATATATCGCGCCCTTCGTGCACCTAATCCACGGAGTAGATAGCCTGTCACTACTAAAAGAAATCAACAAGCAGGGTGCCAAAAACAACCGTGTCATTGATTGCCTATTACAAATTCACATTGCAAAAGAAGAAACAAAATTTGGTTTTGATCCCAACGAGTTGACTGAATTGCGCGAATGCCCTGAATGGAGCAATGTTAAAATTGTTGGCCTAATGGGTATGGCTTCCTTCAGTAATGACCAGGGTTTGGTTAGAAAAGAGTTGGCGAATTTAAAATCATTATTTGAATCAAGCAAGTTTCCATACCATCCAATAGCTTCCGAAAAACCAGCCAATTCGAAGGATTGGCAAATGACTATTCTGAGTATGGGGATGAGCGGTGATTACGAAATTGCGCTAGAAGAAGGTAGCAATATGGTACGAATCGGCAGCTTATTATTTGGAGAAAGAAATTATAAAAATTGATACCACAGGAAATTATTTTACTTTGTCTGGCTGCATTTGCTGCTGGTTTTATTGATGCCATTGTTGGTGGTGGTGGCTTAATTCAAACCCCCGCCATTTTAATTACCTTACCCCAATATCCGGTAGCTACTTTGTTAGGCACCACCAAAATCCCTTCATTTATAGGCACTTCCATGGCGGCAAAGCAATATGCTCGCATTGTTGAATTGCAATGGAAATTACTGGCTATGATGTGTGGTATTTCAATGATAGCAGCTTATGCAGGTTCCAAAACGGTATCAATGGTTAGTAATGCCTTTATGAAACCCGTCATCTTTGGAGTCCTTATTCTGGTAGCCATTTACACCTATTCAAAAAAAGATTTTGGAACAGCAGCTACTTCAATGCCAACACCGAAAAAAGCATGGCTAATTGCAGGATCATTTTCTATACTCATTGGATTTTATGATGGCTTCATTGGACCTGGTGCAGGGAGTTTTTTGGTGCTCTTTTTTATCAGTGCATTAGGATTTGATTTCCTAAGAGCTAGTGCCCATGCAAAATTTGTAAACTTGGCTACCAACATGGGATCCATTCTTTTCTTCAGTGGAACTGGGCATATCCTATACCAGTATGCAATCCCCATGGCAATATGCAATTTCACCGGATCCATGCTAGGGGCAAAATTGGCTATTTTAAAAGGGAATTCTTTTATTAGGCTATTTTTTTTGTTGGTTATCATCGGAACGATGATACGCTTCGGCTACGACCTATTTTTAAAATCCTGAACCGCTATTGGCATAGTTTAAGCATATCATTTTTGATTCAATCGTTTTTTTTCGAAATATACTCTTCTGAAAAGGGTATGCAATAAAAAACAATCCTATCTTAAGCTCCCTTTTTTAGTATAGGAGCAAGATTTTGTTAAAGAATTAACACGGGTTATATATTTTATCCAAGTATTGCAGCGTTTGCTATTAAACAAATAACTTTGGCATGACTTATTTAGAAATTATGCCCGCTACATTTGAAGCAGAAAAAAATAAAAAAGCATTTGCCTACACGATTGTTATCTGTGGCACCCTGCTATTATTGGCTTTTTTAATAAGTTGGCCAATACTTCAGCCCCCTACACCAATAGCACAGGAGTTGCTGGAAATAAACCTTGGCAATAATGAGGAAGGACTAGGTGAAACCCAACCGCTCATCAAAGGTGAAATGGCGCCTACCCAAAAATCTACTCCCCCCGCACCTGCTGTAGCCGAGGCAACACAAGTGGACAACAAAGAAATACAACCGGACGAAAATGCGCAAGCAGATGCAGCCCCCATCACAAAAACAAATAAGAAAAGCACAAAAAAAGTGATTGTTCATCTGCCAGTTACCTTGCCGTTGAAAAAAAGCAAAACCTCCCCCATCACTATTCCCAGCTTACCTAAACCCGCCAAACCCAAACTTACCTACCATGGACCAGGAGCCGGAACAGGCAATGGAGCAACTGAGGACAATGGTTACCGATATCAAGGTAATAAGGCAGGTGGAAAAGGCGATGCCGGTGACCCTGCAGGTAAGCCAGACAGTTATGGGAACAGTCCCGGAGGAAAATCAGGTATTAGCGTAACGAAGGGGGTTCGTCCGTTAAATATGGGTGCTTTGCGATTTGAAGATGATTTCAATGAAAACGCCATCGTTTTTCTAGATGTTAAATACAGCGCTTCTGGAACTTTTATCAGTAGTGCAATTGCAAAAGGCACCACTACCTCCAAATCAACCATTATTGGAATTGCCAAAAGAAAAGCCGGGGAACTAAAATTTCCTGTAAGCACTGATGGAGGACTTTCAACCATCGTATTTAATTTTAAAATACAGAATTAAGTTCCACTAAACAATGCTAGGGCAATAAAGTGCAATTAGTTTTAGATAGGTTTTATATTTGCAGTAATGACTTATCCTCAAACTTTGGATTACTTGTTTTCCCAGCTGCCTATGTACAGCAGAATTGGTGTAGCCGCCTACAAAGAAGACCTACACAATGCAGTTGCATTATGCGATGCATTACATAACCCACAATATAAATTCAAGAGTATTCACATTGCAGGCACCAATGGAAAGGGAAGTACTAGCCATCTCCTAGCTGCCATCTTACAACAGGCTGGCTATAAAACGGGCCTATACACCTCTCCCCATTTAAAAGATTTCAGGGAACGAATTAAAATCAATGGTACAATGGTGAGTGAATCATTCGTAACAGATTTTGTAACCCGTACCAAAATAGTAGCTGAAAAAACACAACCTTCCTTTTTTGAAC
>CANJAW010000388.1:0-3007 GCA_947472215.1 Chitinophagaceae bacterium | reverse complement strand
ATCTGCCTCTGCTGCACTGGAGATGGTTACCTGTTTAAGGGTTCTGGTAGCAGGATTCATCGTGGTTTCCCACAATTGCTCTGCATTCATTTCTCCCAATCCTTTATAGCGCTGGGTGGTAACACTGTCATCTTTTCCCTGCCCAAATCTTGCGATCAATCCCTTGCGTTCCGCATCCGTCCAAGCATAATCCTGGTCCTTTCCTTTTTTTACTAGGTACAATGGCGGTTGAGCAATGTAAACATATCCCTGCTCCACCAACTCCTTCATATACCTGAAAATAAAGGTCAATATCAGTGTAGCGATATGACTGCCATCCACATCGGCATCGGTCATAATAATCAATTTATGATAGCGCAGTTTAGAAAGATCCAATGCCTTGGGATCATCGGGAGTACCAATTTTTACCCCCAATGCCGTAAACATATTCCGAATTTCCTCATTGTCATATATCTTATGCTCCATCGCCTTTTCTACATTCAAAATCTTTCCTCTCAATGGAAGAATAGCCTGGTAACTACGATCTCTACCCTGCTTGGCAGTACCACCAGCAGAATCCCCTTCCACTAGATACAATTCACAACGATTGGGATCCTTATCACTGCAATCGGCTAGTTTGCCGGGCAATCCACCTCCAGTAAGTACGCTCTTGCGTTGCACCATTTCCCTAGCTCTTTTGGCCGCGGCCCTTGCTTGTGCAGCCAAAATAACTTTCTGTATGATTGTTTTGGCATCTTTAGGATTTTCTTCCAAGTAGGCGTTCAAAACACGACTTAAAGTACTATCGACCACACCCATTACCTCATTGTTACCCAATTTAGTTTTGGTTTGTCCCTCAAACTGAGGCTCTGGCACTTTTACAGAAATGATCGCACTTAAACCTTCCCTAAAATCATCTCCCTCAATCTCCACTTTGGCTTTTTCAAACATCCCTTCCCTTTCCCCGTAGCTTTTGAATACACGGGTGATGGAACGACGGAAGCCTGCCACATGGGTTCCCCCTTCAATGGTATTGATATTGTTTACGTAACTAAAAAGATGTTCTTGGTAGCCGGTATTATAGATCATGGCTACTTCCACGGTTACATTACTGCTGGCATCATACCCATCGCAATAAATCACGGTAGGCAATAAGGCATTGCGGTTGGCATTTTTATCCAGCATTTCTACAAACTCCACTATACCCCCTTCGCTGTAAAAAGTTTTGGTATATGTTTTTCCATCTTCATCCACTTCCCGCAGATCATGAATGATAATAGTGATTTTTCTATTTAAAAAAGCCAGCTCCCTCAAACGGCCTTCGAGGATTTCTCTGTTATAGATTCCGGAAGTAAAAATAGACAGGTCGGGCCAAAACTGTACGGTTGTTCCATGGGTGTCAGAAATTCCAATTTCGCGAACCGGATATTGCGGAAAACCTTTTGCATATTCTTGCTCAAAAGTCTTTCCATCTCTGTTAACGGTAACATGCAATTTGCTACTCAGTGCATTCACGCAACTCACCCCTACTCCATGCAATCCGCCTGATACCTTGTAAGAATCTTTATCAAATTTACCACCCGCATGCAATACGGTCATTACCACTTCCAATGCACTCCTGTTTTCCTTGGTATGCAATCCTGTTGGTATACCGCGTCCGTCATCGGCCACGGTAATTGAATTGTCTTCATTGATGGTAACCACAATATTTTGACAATGACCAGCAAGCGCCTCATCAATGGAATTATCTACCACTTCATATACTAGGTGATGCAACCCTTTTACGCCGATATCACCAATGTACATGGCAGGTCTTTTTCGCACTGCTTCTAATCCTTCTAAAACCTGGATACTGTCGGCACCATAGCCATTAACGTCTGGTATTATTACTTCATCCTTTTCTGTGCTCATATTGGTAGGCAAATTCACTTTAAAATTATCAAAATTGATATGGTTGCAAATATAAGGAAAAGCACTCGTTGTAGGCCGCTTAAACGCATCTCCAAGGGATTAGTTTCCCCAAAGATTTCCACAGTATTTGGGGTGATTTGGGAAATGATTAATAGGCACTGACAGTCTCTGAAATAGATGGGTCGAAGTAGCTTGGTTTCAAAAAACTGCTAGCTTTTACGAGCCTCGATACGGATAGGCATACTTGGAGGGTGTACATTACCGCCCAGTAAAATAGATAACCACCCCTTTTTTATGACAGCAACCTGACATATTACAAATTATTATGTATCATTTTGGCTTATCTTTACATTGAAATTGATCGATGCATCCGACGAAAGAACTTATTACCATTCCCCAACAACCCAGCCTGCTTTTTAATGAGTTGGATGTGTTGCAGGATATTGACCGCTCCGTTCCTGGATCGGTGCACTATACCATTACCCGCTATAAAAAACAGCTGCAATGGAGTTTTGAGGATACCGGTATGCTAGTCTATCATTACGAAAAAAATAACCCCTCCGCTAACTATCTCGAATTGAAATTCTGTGTGTCGGGCAATGTTTATTGCCGCCAAAAAGAAATAGAATGCGATTCCTGCAAATTCAATGCCTCCAACGGCTGCATTGAAAAAGTAGATAGTGTGGATGTTTTGAGTTTTGTTTTCAAACCTGCTTACCTTACCCAATTTGTAAAAGGAAAGAAACAACTCAGTATTTCTGACGAAGTATTGTCTTTTAAACACACCAGTTCATTTTCAAAATCCTTACCCCTTTATGGAAAAACCAGGAGGGCCATTGAAGCATTACTCAACCACAGTTACTCCGATACGCTAGAAAATATTTTCATCAATGCACAAACGCAAATCCTGCTTTTGTATAGCATGGATTGTATGCTAGGAGATCAAGAAGAAATATTTTCCTGTAAATTTTTGGCCAATGCGGATGACCGCGAAAAGATAGCCAAGGCCCGAGAAGTATTACTGCAACATATCGGCGAACCCCTTACCATCAAGGAACTAAGCCGAAAAGTAGCCATTAATGAATGTTATCTCAAAAAAGGTTTTAAGGAGTTATTT
>CANJAW010000387.1:0-3011 GCA_947472215.1 Chitinophagaceae bacterium | reverse complement strand
TTTTTATTACTCGTCCATTTCATAGCTGGGCAAGCTTTTTGTCAAACCCAGTTGCAATTGGTGGAAGCGGCCTGTGGCCAGTGTCAATTTGGGATGCCGGGTAAGGGCTGTGACTTAGCTATTCGTGTGAATGGCAAAGCTTATTTTGTAGATGGTTCCAATATTGATTCGCATGGTGATGCCCATGCAAAAGATGGCTTTTGCAATGCTATCCGGATGGCAGAGGTATCGGGTGAAATAGTAAAAGGCAGGTTTAAATCAACGAGCTTGGTGTTGTTACCTGAAAAAAAGCAAAAGGAGCTAACCCCTAAACCTCTAACCCCCTAAACTCCTAACCCTCAATATAAACTTGCCCCTTAGTTTTAAATAACCTTCTTTTGCTTCTAATGAAAATATCCTTTAAAAAGATCAGCTTGCTGCTGATGGTACAGTGTATTGCTTTCAATTTATTTAGCCAAAACATGGTCGTTTATGGCTTGGTGGTTGATAGTCTTTCTTCAATGCCCCTTGCATCTGTAAAGGTAAGTGTACATAATAAAGAGGGAAGCTTGATCCACGCTATTACCACCCGAGGGGATGGCAGTTTTTCTATTAACAGTAATCTATCGCTTGCAAAGTATATTCTTTTCACCGGCCCTGAATATGTTAAAAAACTAATTCATTTGCCACCAAATGCATCAACTGAGGTGAATCTGGGAACAATTTTATTGTCGAATAAACCAACCTCGCTGGAGGAAGTAGTGCTAAAAGCTAAGCGAGCACCGGTATCTTTTAAAATTGACCGACAAGTTTTTAAAGCTTCCTCTTTTAGTAATGCCACCGGTGGAACGGGAGTGGATCTAGTACGCAACCTGCCTGCTATTTCTGTTAATGGGCAGGGCGATATTTTATTTCGTGGCTCAGGTAGTTTTTTAGTTTTACTCAATGGAAAGCCTACCCAGGGAGAACCGACTTTTGTACTGAGCCAACTTGCTGCTGGTACTATAGAAAACATTGAGGTGATTACAAGTCCTTCAGCTGCTTACGATGCAGATGGTAAGAGCGGCATCATTAATATCATAACTAAATCGGGTGTTGACAATGGCTGGATGCTAAAAGCAAATGTCATGGGTGGAGCGCCTCCTATCAATGACTATGACAACCGAAGAAATCCTCAACGATATAGTATGGATGTATCTACCGGGTACAAAAGCAATCAATGGGATATTAGTGCTGGTTTTAATTATCTACGCAATGATATCGCTGGCTTCCGCGAGGGCGATGTGTATACGATTATAGGAAATACCAAAAACAGTTTTCCGTCCAATGGCGAAAGAAGTTTTAAGCGGTACAACTATGGCGTTCGATTGGGCGCATCATTTGTAGCGGATAAAAACAATACTATTAGCACCGGATTGTATACAGGTATAAAATACCAAAGTAGGGTTGCTGATTTGGATTACAACGTTCGGAAGGAAAATGTTTTATCAGGTGCAAAAACTATCTTTAATTATTTCAACGAAAATGATCAGCAAAAGAAAGGTGACTTTACATTGGCCAATCTAGATTGGGTCCATTCTTTCACCGCTACGTCCAATATTTCTTTTTCTGCATTATACGAATATGCTGGTCTATCCGGATCCACTACTAACAATAATATATTAACAAGGGGTTCCAAAGACAGTTTGCAGTATACGGTGAATCCATATACCAATCCACTCAATGCTTTACGTTTTAAGACAGATTATTCCCAAAAAATCGGGTCGGGGAACTTTCAGTCTGGTTACCAGTATCGGTATGATATACAGGATGGCGACTTTCAATACCTTACCAAAATTTTGGGTACCGGTTCGTTTTCTACCAATGTTGATTTTTCAAGCAAGGTAAAAGCCGTCAATCATATTCATGCCGCCTATGTACAATATGTAGGTACTGCAAATGCGCTCACCTATAGTGGAGGATTAAGAGTGGAGCAGTCGAATCGTCAACTTACTTTCTCCAATACCAGTGCTGCTAGTCGGCAAAAGCTGACGAATCTATTTCCATCGCTACAATTTCGGGTGAAAGCTTGGGATAAAGTTGTGGTAAAAGCAGGCTATAGCCGAAGAGTTAGACGCACCAATAATTTTGAACTCAATCCTTTACCGGAAAGAGAACATACAGAAACATTGGAACAGGGAGACCCCAATTTATTGCCAGAGCTAATTGGCACCATCGAGTGGGGGATTGAAAAAACCTTTGCAAAGGGAAACTGGTATGCTACCTTATATAATCAATCGGTGCAGAACCCTATCCAAAGGGTGAATAAGGTATTTAATGATACAATCCTCAACAGGGTTTTTACCAATGCTGGAATAGCCCGGCAAATAGGGCTAGAGTCGAATTTTAATTATACCATCAACAACTGGTGGAGTAGTACGATTGGTGGAAATGTATACCGGTATCGGGTGACGGGAAAAATATTCAATGGGCTTATATCAGTCAACACCAGTAGTTGGGTATATAGTTTTAATAGCACACAGAATTTTACGCTGCCCAAAAACTGGTTGCTGCAACTGAGTATTAATTATTTGTCTGAAAGGGTTACTGCACAGGGAGAAGATAGCCGTTTTTTGACGCCCCACTTTACTGTAAAGAAAGTGAGTACGGATAAGAAATGGAGCTTTCAAATGCAGTGGCTCAATATAGATGCGGGTTTGAAACAATCTAACCGACAAAGGATTACCACCTATGGAAAGGATTTCTATAGTACGACCAATTATATTTACGAGCCAGATCAGTTCCAGTTTTCAATTGGCTATACCTTGTCAAAAAAGAATCGAAAAATTAATTTGCCCACCAGTGAAATGGCTGAAAAAGAATTTTAGTGAACTGGTCAGCCAATTAAAATTCCCTTTCAGAAAAATAGGTAATAGATCAACTCGATTTTTTTATTAAGGCTGTTCTCTCAATTAGAAAAACTTGGTTTTACAATATTGGATTGGAAGCAGTTACCCCTAAACCCCTAAACCCCTAAACCTCTAAACCCCTAA
>CANJAW010000386.1:0-3016 GCA_947472215.1 Chitinophagaceae bacterium | reverse complement strand
GTTTGATGATATGCAGCACAATCCCTATAATAAAATTTCACCGGATGTAATTGGTTCTTTGCCGCACAAGGCTTTAGCCGAAGAAGCAGCCCGGCAGAGCATAGTGTTGTTGAAAAATAAAAACCATATATTGCCAATCAATAGAAATACAATTAAAACAATCGCTGTTGTGGGCATAGATGCTGCCAACAATGAATTCGGCGATTATAGTGGTATTCCTGTTGGAGTGCCCGTGTCTATTTTGCAGGGTATCAAAAATAAATTAGGTTCCAATGTTAAAATTTTATTTGCACCCTGGAAACCTGTAAATGGGTTAGAAGATTTTACATTGATTTCAAAAGATTTTTTCCCAGCTGGTTTACATGCTGAATATTTCTCAACACTTACCTTACAAGGACCTTCCAAAAGCAGGGAGGAAGAGGTTATCAATTTTGAACCTGATAACCAGCCTCCAGATGCATTTCCTCCAACAACTCCGGTATCTGTTCGTTGGAGTGGCAAACTTCATCCAACTATTTCAGGTAAATACAGTCTTGGTTTTTTTGCTAAAGATGGTTCTCGATTGATTATGGATGGCAAAATATTGATTGATTCTTGGAGAAGAAAATCGTTGATAGCTGATTTTGTAGCGGTTGACTTAGAAGCTGGAAAAGAATATGCAATTCAGGCTGAATATTTCAATTACAGGAAACCAATTGTTGCCAAACTATTTTGGAAAACTCCCAACGTAACGAAAAATTACACCGATTTATTTGCTGAATCAATTCAATGTGCAAAAGCTGCCGAAGTAACAGTGGCAGTAATTGGAGTGAACAAATTTTTCGCAAGAGAAGGTCAGGACGGAGAGAGCATTCAATTGTCAAAAGATCAGGAAGTTTTTATACAACAGATTTATTTAGCCAATCCAAATACAGTGGTTGTGCTGGTGGATGGCGGTTCTTTGGCTATCGGCTGGATAAACGAACATATTCCTGGTATCATTGATGCATGGTATTCAGGCCAGGAGGGAGGCACAGCTGTGGCAGACGTTTTATTCGGCGATTATAATCCCGCAGGAAGATTACCCCTTACTTTTTATAATAACTTGAAAGAATTACCCGCTTTTGGAGACTATGATATTACCAAGGGCCGAACGTATCAGTATTTTAAAGGAAAACCTTTGTATCCATTTGGATTTGGATTAAGCTATACAAGTTTTCAATATGGTGATTTGAAGGTGAAAGATGCAGGTGAGAAAATACAAATTAGTTTTTCTATCAAAAATACTGGAAAGTTGATGGGTGATGAAGTAGCACAAGTGTATGTAAAAATGCCTGATCAAAATATACCAATGCCCATCAAACAATTGAAGGGATTCAAACGAGTTTCCATTCAACATGGAAAGACTGAATTTGTGGAGATTCTAATCGATAAGGCTCAGTTGCGTTTTTGGGATGAAGGGCAGGCAAAATTTGTAACACCAAAAGGTATCTTTCAAATAATGGTAGGAGCTTCCTCCGAAGATATTCGATTAAATAATGCATTTGTATTATAAATAAATTACATATAATAAACTAAATCATTTAAAATTGAATATTAACGACAATTTGTTACAAAAAAGTCGTCCAAATAAGGTACCCTACTTTAACAAATAACCTTTGTAAATATGAAAAAAATCAACTTTCTAATCGTGTTGTTAGTTTCCTCTTTGCTATTATTCAATACATCTTTTTCTCAAAAGATAAAAGTTGCCAAATCTTCAGAAAGGAAGCCAAATATTATTCTCATTTTAGCCGATGATATCGGATTTGAAACGATTAGTAGTTATGGGAGTGAAAGTTACAAGACACCTAGGATTGATAAACTCGCTCAGCAAGGGGTTAGGTTTGATCAATGTTATGCTCAGCCATTGTGTTCCCCTTCGCGTTTGCAAATAATGACTGGAAAATCAAATTTCCGAAATTATGAACGGTGGGGTTACTTAGATCAAAATGAAACCAATTTTGCCCATCTATTAAAATCCCAAGGATACGCCACTTGTATCGCTGGAAAATGGCAGTTGAGTGGGGATGAATTTACTCCTTACAAAGCAGGTTTTGATGAATATTTGTTGTGGAATATTATGGATACCAGCTCCAGCTATAATGAGCGCTATAAAAATCCACGTGTATTGGAAAATGGGATCAAGAAAAAATATGCTAATGGCGAGTATGGTCCTCAGTTGTTCAGTAATTTTATTACCAATTTTATGGAACGTAAACGGGATGTTCCGTTTTTCGTATATTACCCAATGGTGCTTTCACATCGCCCCTTTGTACCAACTCCGCTGAATGCCAAAGCTTATAAAGACTTTAAAATAGTAAATAAAGGTGAATTAGGTGGTACCCCTACGGATACAGCCCATTTCAAAGATGAGATGTCCTACCTCGATAAAAATGTGGGTGAAATTATTGATAAAGTCCATCAACTGGGTATTAGTGAAAATACACTTATTTTGTTTACCGGCGACAATGGAACCGGTGTAGGAATCAGTACTATTATGAAAGATGGTAAAAAAATACCTGGTATGAAAGGCTATACAAATGAGTATGGTATTCATGTTCCGCTGATTGCCTATTGGGATGGAAAAATAAAACCACACCAAATAAATGATAACCTGGTTGATTTTACTGATTTTCTTCCTACTATTTGTGATGTGGCAAAAATTACATTGCCAACAACTTTTATTACAGATGGATTTAGTTTTCTCCCTCAGTTGCTAGGGCAAAAATATACTCCAAGGGAATGGTTATTTTCTCATTACGATCCAAAGAAAGGTGAATTTCCCAAAGCAAGGTTTGTTCATAATAAGGAATGGAAATTGTATGAAACGGGCGAGATCTACCATGTGAGCGTGGATCCATTAGAAAAAAATAAAATGGAAGAAAGTGAATTGACAGCAGAACAAAAAAAGTTGATGGCTACTTACAGGGAAGTCTTTTCTAAAATGGTGAGATTGACAGTGGTTAAACCGGTTAAAGTAAAAAAAGTAAAAAAG
>CANJAW010000385.1:0-3037 GCA_947472215.1 Chitinophagaceae bacterium | reverse complement strand
TGAAATAAACTTAAACTTTTAGCTTTATTAATTATTAAATCTCGTTCATTCCCTTCTCCAACTAGCATAAATTTTATATTATTTTGATAAATGAATTTATTAGCTAAATCTACGAGATATTCTAAATTGTTTACTCGTCCAAACGTTCCTGGATATAAAATAATTACATCATTATCTTCGAATCCAAATTTCTTCCGAAAATCGCTTTTAAAATCTTTATTAAAATCAAATGAATCCAAATCTGCGCCATTGGGAATTACGGTAACTTTTTCACTCGGATATCCCGTATTAATTATACCATCTTTCATCCCATCACTTAAAGCAACTATTCCTCTCGAATTATGATATGAATATTTTTCAAGTTTTAATGCAAGATATCGTAAAATAGGATTTTTTAAGTACCCCATTGCAATTGGTATTTCTGGCCATAGATCTCTTACTTCAAAATAAAATGGGATTCTGTTTAATCTTGCTGCAAATATTCCAGGAAGTGAAATAGTAAGAGGTGTACTAGAAGCAAATATTATATCGCCTTTTAATTTTTTGGCTTTCAAAAAAGCTAAAAATGCAAATTTTACAAATGAAATGATTCTTGGCCAAAATAGCATATTATTGGAATAATTAACTTTGATCCAATTTACGATTATTCCACTTTCAATAGTTCTAAGTTCATAGTTTTTAATATCATTTTCACGTGTTGATGTAATAATTTCAACCTGATGTCCCATTTCAACAAGTCTTCGTGCCATTTCAAAAGAACGAGTACTACCGGACATATTTGGACTATTATAATATTGATGTAGGTATATAATTTTCAAAATAAATTTACTTTTTAAAAGTATTTTGTGTGATTAAACGAATATCATTTTTAGATGGATAACTTATAAGTACTGCTCTAAATTTTCCTTTAAAAACAAAAAAACTTCCCGCTGCAGCTCCGATAATTCCGAAACGATCAAACAAATCTTTTAAATCATTTAATGAACCAGCACCTCCTAGAGCTGTTAAAGGGAAATCAGTTGTTTTTCTTGCTAAATCAATCAATTCCAAATCATATCCCTTCATAAGACCATCGTTATCAATTGAATTTAAAACGAGTTCTCCAATGCCAATACCATTAAGTTGATGAATGAAATCGACAAAATTTAAATTTAATTTAGTTTTACCATTATTAATATAAATCTCATATACAGAAGTTCCCAACAATTTTGTTTTTTTTCTAACATCTAAAACAACTACAATACTTTGTTGACCAACTTTCGTCCCAATTTCTTCTAACAAACGTAAATTAGTTACTGCAGCACTACTAATTGCAACCTTCTCAGCACCTAAATTTATTATCTTCTTAGCTTGTTCAACATTTGTTACTCCACCACCATAACAAAAAGGCATTCTACACTCAATAGCAAGTTTTCTTATTAAATCAAAATCGGGGCCATTTTTGTTTTTTGTTGCGTCAATATCTAGAACAATTAACTCATCAACCTCTTTTTCATTAAATATTTTTACTGCATTTATAGGATCACCAACATATTTAGGATTTTGGAATTCGACAGTTTTAACTAATCCTCCATTATGAACCAATAAACAAGGAATAATACGTGGCCTTAACATAATTATAAATAATAAAAGTTCTTCAATAATTGAATTCCATTTTTATGACTTTTTTCAGGATGGAATTGAGTTCCAAAAATATTCTCACGATTGATTGAAGATGTAAAAGTATCACCGTATTGAGATGTTGTTAAAATATCCGAGCTGTTTATGCATTGAAAATAGTACGAATGAATAAAGTAAAAACCAGTCTCAAAGTCAACACAATCGAACAATTTTGAGCTGACTGTAGGATTTATAGAGTTCCATCCCAAATGAGGTATTTTAGGGAGAAAATTTAATTTAGTCACATCAAATTTCTTAACAAAACCTTTAACCCATCCTAATCCTTCTAATTCACCTTCCTCGCTACCCTCAGATAAAATCTGCATTCCAACACAAATTCCAAGTACAGAAATTTTTTCAGATATAACTTTTTCATCTAGCAATTCTCTAAATCCAGAGATATTTAAACTTTTCATAGTTTCATCGAATGCACCAACACCAGGTAAAATTATCTTAGTAGTTTCTCTTGGAAAATCAATGACTTTATCTATTATTTTATACTTAATGTTTAATTGATCATAAATGTTTCCAATTGCACTTACATTACCCGATCCATAATCTATAATTGTAACCATATTCAATTATTTATAACAAAATATATTAACTACAGTGTCCATATCATGAAACAATACCCTGTCAATGAAAGGGTATTGTTTAAAATCTGATTCTTTAAAATAATATCTAAAACCCGCATTGGTAAGAATTTGCAAAATATGTCCTAAATTTTGCGGCTTATTAACAAAAGAATGATATTCCAAAAATAAATTATGAACTTTCGGTAATTCATCAATAATATCATCTATCACTACATCTTCATGACCTTCAATATCTATTTTTAAAAAATCAATTTTTGAAAAACTACTTAAGATATTCTTTAATCTTTCCGTTTTAACTGAAATAACATTAGTTTTTGAAGCGGTACTAATCATTCCAGAAAGCGATCCGTCAGAAAGAAATTCACAATATCCATCACTGATTGAAATGGCTTTGTTAACAATATGTACATTATCAAAATTGTAAGATTTAACATTAAATTTTAGCGTCTTAAAAATATCGGGATCAGGCTCATATGAATAAATAATTGAATCTGGATAAATGTTTTTGAAATAAATTGTAGCTAAACCTATGTTCGCTCCACAATCAATAATAATAGGATTTCTGGTATTGGTTGTGAACTTATAAATTTCGTCAATAAAAATTTCATTTATAAGAGTTAGATATGTAGAAGCGTCAACAATATGAAGCTTTCTACCATTAAAATATGTAACTGTGTTTTGAAATTTTTTGTACCTTTTTAATCTTATAAATTCAAAAATTCCAATTTTTTTTATTAATTTATGTTTCGAAAAAAGTTTTATTAGATATTTAATCATAGTTA
>CANJAW010000384.1:0-3041 GCA_947472215.1 Chitinophagaceae bacterium | reverse complement strand
TCGATTCTGAATATTAACAGCAGCAATATTGGGATCGGTACCTAAGTTAAACACTACTTGGATAGAGCATTCTCCATCGTTTCCTGCGTCAGAAGTAATGTATTTCATCCCTGGAACACCATTCAAAGCTCGTTCTAATGGAATAACAACTGCTTTAATCATTAGTTCCCCATTCGCTCCAGGATATTCTGCGTTGATATTTACTTTTGGAGGAGATATAGAAGGAAACTGAGTTACAGGTAACTGTGTAATTGCCAAGGCGCCGAGCAGAATAATGATAAGTGAAATAACAATAGATAGTACCGGCCTTTGTATAAATTTATTGAACATATTCTTTGCTTTGTAGTTATTAAAACTTCTATTGTTTAATTAGTTGTAATTGGTCAATAACTTGCTTGATCGGAGTAAATTCAAATTGAATTTTATCATCTTCTTTTACGCTTTGAACTCCTTCCAAAAGGATTTTATCATTTTCAGAAAGCCCTGATTCTACAACGTACAAATTGGAAAACTTCTGTTTTATTGAAATATTTCTCGATTTCAAAACATTGTTTTGATCTACCACATAAACATATATTTTATCCTGGATTTCAAAAGTCGCTTTCTGAGGAATCATCAAAGCATTTTTTATATCAATAACCATTTGCACTCTACCTGTTTCACCATGTTTCAAAAGAAAATCAGGATTGGGGAATTTTGCCCTGAATGCAATACTTCCAGTATTTTTATCAAACTCACCCTCAATGGTTTCTATAATACCCTTGTATTTATGGGGCTGATTGTTTGCTAATAAAAGAGTAGCAGCAGTTTTACCTTCGTTTTTTGCACTAGTTTTGTAGTTTAAATATTCAAGTTCCGACACATTAAAATAAGCGTAGATTTCTTTGTTATTGGAAAGTGAAGTCAACAGGGTTCCTTCATCAATCAAGCTGCCTTTTTTAAATTTAAGCCTATCAATGATACCATCAAAAGGAGCTACAATCTTGGTATAAGAAACAAATAATGCCGCGAGCGATTCTTCCGCCTTTACCTCATCTAACTTTGCTACCGACAATGCTAATTCTGTTTGTGACACGATGTTTTTTTCTGCCAGTGTTTTTACGTTCTGCATTTCCAATTCCGCCGTCCTTACTTTTGTCTTGGCTTTTAACAACTCTGCTTCATATTCACGGGGCCTGATGGTGAAAAGAAGTTGACCAGCGGTTACATGCTGACCTTCATCTACATTAATAGTCTCTATAAATCCTTTCACTTTTGCCCGGATCTCAATATTTTGCAGCGATTGTATTTCAGCAACGTAATCCTTTTTGAAGGATGTATCCATTAAAAGTGGGCTTGTAACGGTATATTTACCAGCTTCCACTTTTTCTTCTTTTTTGGATTTACAAGCTGTAAAACATACAGTGGCAAATAGACTTATCAATAACAGTATTTTGTTCATAGCATTTAAATGTTTTCAGGAAATAATTTTACCTCTATCAGCCTGTTAAATCCTTTGCGAATTTTTGAATGCCTTCCATCTTTTCAAATGATGGAATCAGTAAACCACGCAAGAAAAAATAACAGTACTAAGTAAATTTTAGGTTACTTACCATTGATAAATGGGTTAAAAGAAAATTGGATAGGAAAATAAATCCTATGCCAGACTAAAATAAGCATCAGAGCCTCAATGCACGGAGGAAAATAAATAGAGATGGGTGGAGTTTAAAGAAGAACCTGGTAGCCCAGATGCTATTGAAGGCGTTGTTTGAAAAATTGGATGTTACAAAAGAATCGATTCTGTAAGCGACTTTAGTATAGGGGAAATTTTTTCGTTCAGAATCATTGGTATCATCTTCTGCTATGGCAGCCAAATAATCATCAAAATACAGACTATTATTCTGAGAATAATCGAAAATAGGGAGGGGTTCCCGATGAACCAAATCAACATTATGAATAGGAACGATGTTCTCTGCGAAAGAATTGGATATTGGATGAAGTATTGCCAACAAAATGCCAATACAAAATAAAATTATTTTCATAACGGCCTCAAAGATATGTATAGATCTAATAATAAAATAAATCTTTAACAGTTTATAAAGAATAGTACTAGAACTATCCATTTGGACAGAATATGACACTCGTTTCTTCGTTCAAATAAGCAGAAAAAAGTTTTTTTTGAATATAATTAATTGATTACCAATATTTTATATCCAATCTCCTAGATTGAAAAGTAGGCCAATCAATACGAAATAGCTTTAAAAAAATATTTATTTGCAAGTGGATTTTTATCTAAATAAATATACACTTGTTCATTACTTAGCAAAGTAGGGGATCTTTCCTTCACCTACTTTGCTAAGTAAAAAACCAGCATTTACTCTGTTTCCATTTTGTGCTTCTCAACCAACATGGATTGAATAAAATCGGTTAATTTGTACTGATGTAAAATTTCAATCGGAGTATCAGCAGCCCCTTGAATAAAGCCGATGCAGTTTTTTTCGCCACAATGACAGTCAAATTTTTGAGACATATTCCATTCAGTAGCAGGATAAAAAAAAGTAAATTCATCGCCGGCTGTCACATCCCGGACACATTCTAATTCCATCGTAGCAGTGTTAAACAACAAATTTGGGTTACAACTATGATTAATAAATTGTAAATAGGCTGGTGATAAGTGGATATGCTGATCAATTGCAATTTGAATCGTTAAATAATTGGGGGTTTCAACAACTTTAGTGGAACCAAAATTAATTACGATGTCGCCTGTAGCATAGTTGTTGCTTGAAAAAAGTCCCTGATGATTATTCTCTATATCTTTTCGTATTTCACAAAAATCAAATACTTCTATTATTTTTAATTGGCTGCTATTTTTTGAAATCATAGAATTTGGTTTTTGTAGGTGTTTTTATTTAAATATAACAAAATGGCAGAACAAATATAAATTGGATGCTGAGTTCAACTGATAAGTGCAATTTTTAGAAACAAATGGCAAAAATGCTTTTAAGGGCATTTTGCCATTTGACCGAGTAGTGCGACCTTTTGGTTACTATGACAAAAAATTA
>CANJAW010000383.1:0-3042 GCA_947472215.1 Chitinophagaceae bacterium | reverse complement strand
TGGTCTATTTTATTGTAAAACTATTTAGCCATCACCTTGCCAAATTTTCCAGATGCTAACATAAAAAGAGATTCTATCAATTAGTTCTTAATGATACATAAAAATGGTGTAGTCATTTTCCAGGTACCCATCATGCAAGCTACAATTAGGGGTAAGGGTTTTGCAAAAAGAAAAGATCATATTTTTGTCATAAGCAGTTATGAGTGTATTATTTGCTGGTTCTTTAGATAGCATATTAAAAGCAATGCCCAAGCGTGATCCATTATATAGTTTGTGTATCATCTCAAAAGCATACAATGGGTTGCTATTTCTGTAATTTAGTAACCCAGAGGCAAGTGTATAATCAAAAATAGGAAGTGAAGCCGTTTCCACATCTCCCTGGTAAAAAACAACATCCGTCATATTGCCGTATACAGACAAAGCTTGCATTACAAAGGCAGGTATTTGCTCAATGCCATAATAGCGACAGGTAGGGAATTTGTTTTTCAGATACCCACAAAGATCCGCAATTCCACATCCTGCATCTAGTACGGAACATTGTTCAAAATCTGATAATTGGCTTAATATTTCAAACCGAATTTGCTGAGAATGAACATCTGCCCACCCCAAATTCTTAACATCCCCCTGTGCATTCAGGCTGATAAGGTTATTATGGTATTTAAAAATGGCAGCGGTGTCTAATAATGACATAGTAAGGGAAGTTTTGTCTGCAAAGAATTAAGGGACTTCCTTCTTTTTTAGCAATGGCTTAATTAATAAAAAAGCCATAAATATTCCAAAAAATATCCCAATCATTATGATGGAAAGCAAGGTAATAAAAGGAATGTTGATACAGGACGAAACTTTCGCTTTCGTACATTGTAGACTGGTTAAAATATCCAAAGAATCGGATGCTGTTAGAACTGACGAGTCAGGTTCTTCAATGCCTGAAGAGTTGCCTTTACTGCTGCTTCCCTGTAACATTTGTCTTTGGGCTTTTCTCTTTACATTTTGAGGGGTAATTTTTAAACGATTTTGAGCAGCCTGGGCTTTACTTTTTTCACGATAGAGTGCTTGGTAAAGAGATGATACGGTAATATCTTTTTTGTTGTCTTTTCCCTTTATTTCAATATACTGATTCTCTGAAACCATCCCAAAATAAGGAATCATGTCACTAGTAAAAAGATAAAGAAAACTTACAACGATAAATATGAACCAAAATACCAAAGTTGTTAAGGGTAGTGTCTTGTAATATTTACCTGTATTTTCTTCTCCCTTATTTTTTATTCTAAGATAAAGCAGGTAGGAAAGAACTAAGCAGATAATCAATACAATTAAACCAAACCTAAGAACATTGTTATTAAGCGTTTTATTAGCAATTACAAAGGTGGTAGTTTTTTGTTGTACAGCCAAAGTGTCAAAACCAAGTTGGTGAATATTAATCGCCATTGTTGATTTCAATACAGGGTCTTCTATATTTTCAAAGCAAATTTCACAAGGATTATTTAAAATATAATGGTAAAGTTTCCATCTTAAACTGAATTTTTGATATAAGGAAAGCTTGGGTAATTTGGTTTTGTCAATGATACTATCTTGAAGCTGTAAGGTATCCACCTGGCTAAATTTATACATCAGCATGTCATTCAATTCGCCATAACCTTCATCAAAGCCCAATGCGTAGAGTGCTACGCCACCTAAACCATTCTGCAAAACAAAATCATATTTTTTTTCTAACGTATTTTGATCTTCTAAAAAAAAACGTCTGACCAGTATACCTTTTTTATTGATGCTATCCATGGTAGCGGTTCCATTCTCGTCATCGTACATAACTGGCCATTGGTAATTTCTTCTTATTTCACCATAAGTTAGTATTTGAGAAAAATTAAATCTATTGGAAGAAGCAGAAAAAGACCATCGGGCACCCTGATAGCCTAACCCCAAGATTAATTTATCTGGAGCAATATTTAAATTAGTGTAGTAAGAAACGGTTGACTCAATACTACTTAATTGCTTCCCTTTAATAGATGCAATTGGAGTTGGAATGCTTGTCTGTATTGGGTTATAGAAGTCTAGTAAATATGAATCAATAAACTCATTTATGTTTTCAAAATCAAAAGGAACATTTGCTTGTGCATTGGGTAAAATAAGGTAAATTTGATAGTTTTTATTTTCCCCTTTGATGCTAAGGTTAAAATCTCTAATAAAGCTGGTAAACTCATTTTTAAATAATGGATCAAGCTCATTTATTTGTAAACAAACCCCTTCGGAAAGTCGCATCGCCAATAAAAACTGGGTGTTTCGAAAAAATGATTTTTGAGTAGATTTATTGAGTAGAAATTTCGAAAAGTCATCCTTGCTAGAGAAAATAAGATTTACGATGGGGTAAATTTTTGCTTGTTCAAGTGAAAATAGGGTGGGAGATATATCCCATCCATTTAAGCTTTTAAAATTACCTGTTTTGCAATCAACAAATAATCCATTATAGATAATTTTATCAAAGTTCTGAAAATTATAATTCGAAGCTGGTTCATTATTATAGTTGAAAAATCCCAACACTTTTACTTTGTTGCTGGTAAGGGTAGTAAATCTTTTAACTATACCATTGGCAGTATCAATTACTTCTTGAATTGCCCCTTTTTGTTGGGCTACTTCTCTTAACGCTGCTATTTTTTCCCTTTTGTCCTTGTCATTTTTAGATTGAGAAGCTTGCTGGGTAACCAATGGCAAGATTTTACTTGTCAATGCATCAATGTCAGAGTCAGACACAGGGTTATTAGAGGAAGCAACAGTATTATCTGGCGGATCTGCTGCTGCAATACTGGGGACATCAGGTTTTATTTTTATACTGCCGATTAATGTAATTAGGGTGTCGAAATGCTGATTTTCCCTTTTGGATAGTTCCTCTATTAGGAATTTGATATTCTCTGCAGAAACATTGATGGAATCCTGGATACCCAAAGATTCAACAATTTCTAGTATTCTCTTTTTTTGATTTTCCCTAACGTTGGATTTAAATTTAAATAATTCAAATACTTTAAAAACCAAGCTTTTTTTAATTTTTTC
>CANJAW010000382.1:0-3042 GCA_947472215.1 Chitinophagaceae bacterium | reverse complement strand
CCCTACCATTGGATTGGGCGCTACATTGCCTTCTCCCAGTTTTGCCAGTTCAAAACAACGACGCATATATGTTTCATCAGAAATCAAGTAGCAAAAGTATGAATAGAAAAATTAACTATGTTTGCTTTAATGACGAATAAGGAAATATACAGACACTATCTTGTTCAGCTTCAACCAATTTACAGTGCAAATGAAGCCATGGTAATCACTGACTGGGTATTTGAAAAGGTAGCCTGTCTTCATCGATCTGACCAAATCAAAAATCCCCAACAAACCCTCGCACCCGAAATAACCACGCAACTTGAAAGCTGCCTTAGTGATTTACTTCAACACAAGCCGGTGCAATATGTTGTAGGGGAAGCTTGGTTTTACAAAATGAAACTTATCGTAAATGAACAGGTACTGATTCCGAGACCCGAAACTGAAGAACTGGTTCAATTAGTAGTAGATTACTGTGGGAAAGAAAAAAAACTGCCGTCGATATCGGGCGACAGAATTTCAATTCTAGATATCGGAACAGGAAGCGGATGTATCGCCATTGCTATAAAGAAAAATTTGCCTACTACAATGGTATATGCAATTGATGTAAGCAAAGGAGCATTACTGGTTGCCAAAGAAAATGCGCTACTTCAAAAAGCTGAAATCGATTTTATTGAAATTGATTTTTTGAATGAAACCAATTGGAATCAATTACCCAAAGTGGACATTATTATAAGCAACCCTCCCTATATTCCGCTAAATGAGAAAAAAATATTAGATAAAAATGTAACTCAATTTGAGCCACACAAAGCGCTATTTGTAAAAGACAGCGCCCCCTTTATATTTTATGAAAAAATTGCCATTTTTGGAAAAACGCATCTCTTAAACAATGGAACTATTTTTGTAGAAATACATGAGGAGTATGCAAAACAAACAGCCGCTATATTTGAGAATGACTACCAAGTTGAAATAAAAAAAGACATTTTCGGAAAACAACGGATGTTAATCATTACCAAACAATTGGTCGATTTATAATCAGTGAGCTGCCGCTTAATCGTTGCCGGTAACAGTAGCTGAAGTGGAAGCCCCTAATCGGCGAGCAACTTTCATCACCCGAACAATTTCGCCCCAATGGGCTACAGAATCAGCATTAATTACCACTGCAGGCTTAATACTATCCCCTTGATTAATATACTGCCTTAATGCAGATTCTAGCGAATCCATGGATATGAGCCTAGATCCCACATAAATATTTTTGTCCTTATCTACACTCACTACTACACTTTGCTTTGTTTTGGTATCACTCTTTGCACGGGGTACACTCATCTTGATTACATTGGGATTAGCCAATGTAGAGATCATTAAAAAGAACATCAATAAGATAAATAAAATATCATTTAGTGGACCGGTATCCACTTCATCATGTCGCTGTCTTAAATTATTTCTTCGAAGGCTCATTTATAAATGATAATTTTTAAATGGATGACTGATATTTGATTGTCTGTTATAGAAAAATAACTGAAATAAAATTAGCTTTATTGCAAGAATTCGTCATCAATTAATTAGTTTCTATTTCTGTGGTTCCTGCAGCATATCAATAAAATCACTGCTAGCAGATTCCATCCTATTGGCTGTACGGTTGATTTGCGTATCCAGATAACTATACCCCAGGTAAGCCAACATCCCAATAATCAACCCACTGGCACTGGTAATTAATTTTACATACATGGCATCAGCAATCTGACTTACAGAGGGATTACTTATCGTGGCAAATTGTTTTAGCAACAATACTAACCCTACTATGGTTCCAACAAAACCAAACAACGGCGCTATGCGAGATATTACAGACAAGATGGAAAGGTTTTTTTCCATCTTGTACATTTCAAGCTTTCCTACATTGTCCATACTTTTTTCAATTGCATCGATGGGTTTACCAATTCTTTGAATTCCCTTGTCAATCATTCTGGCAACAGGATTATCGGTGTTTTTTGCAAGACTTCTTGCAGCAGTCACATTACCGGTAATAATATGATCTCGAACCTGACGCATAAAATTATCATCTATTTTACCCGCTTTGTTGATAGCCAGTAATCTTTCAATAAAGAAGAAAACAGCCAACGAAAATAAAATACCCATCGGTATCATGAGTGGTCCACCTTTGCCTAATAAACTCCAAACAGACTCTACCTGTCCGGCAGAGCTAGCAGCTGTACTGAGCGAATCTACTTGTAAAATAATATCAATCATGGAATATGTAATTTAGGACAAATGTAATAGTTTCTTAGCTTATTCAATTATTGAACTATCAAAACTCTAAGATGTATTTGTAAACGAAGGGAGTCCAAGATGAGTATGCAAAAAAAAGTTAAAATAATATCCCAATGAAAGAACAATTACACAAAATTTTGGCTGGAGGGCTCAATGGCAAGTCACCAACAGCAAATTTACAGGAAGATTAGCTTAGTCCTTACTGCTCACCAATGGATGTTTTTTCAACTATTTTAAGGAGTTGCCATCCCTAAGTGGATAAATAACCGAACTGGCAGAGTGGAGAAAGGGAATCATAATAACAAAAAAGCGAAGCAATAAATCGCCTCGCTTTTTTTGATTACTGACTAGCTCCGTTAAAATGGCAAATCATCTGCTCCTGCTTCGCTGGCTACCGGCGAATGGTTAGATAATGTAGCTGATGTGGCAGCTCCAGACATCGGTGCAGCATTTTGAGTAGGATTTTCTCCTCCTGTACCTCCTAGCAATTGTACACTTTGTACCCGCATTCTCAATGTGGCAGCAGCCTGGTTGTCTTTATTCATGTAAGCATCTGCTTCAGGAGAACCCTCCGCGTAAATAGTTTTTCCTTTTGTAAGATATTGGGCTACGGCAGTTTTGTCTGTCCAGTAGGCACATTCCACCCAGGTGGTTCTTTCCTTTTGGTTTCCCTGGCTGTCCTTGTAACGCTCTGTATGCGCTACACTGAAATTAATTACATTTTTTCCGTTTACTTCTTTTACGATGCAATCTTTACCAAGATTGCCAACGATTTGTAACTTGATCATAATTGTG
>CANJAW010000381.1:0-3055 GCA_947472215.1 Chitinophagaceae bacterium | reverse complement strand
CTGCTAAGTTAGGTCCCTTTGGAATACAGTTTCCTGAGCAAATAGTAGAGGTAGGTATTGCAGAGCAAAATCTAGTAGGTGTAGCAGCAGGATTGGCTTCCTGTGGTAAGAAAGTGTTTGCTGTTTCTCCCGCTTGCTTTTTAACAGCACGTGCGTTGGAACAAATTAAAAATGATGTGGCATACAGCGATAATCCAGTAAATGTGATTGGTATTAGTGCTGGCGTCAGCTATGGTGCTTTGGGAAGTACCCATCACAGTCTCCACGATTTTGCTGCCTTGAGGGCCATCAACAATATTATCGTGGTTGCTCCTGCAGATAATTTTGAAACTGTCCAGGCAATTGAACTGGCTGCTCTAACCAACCAGCCTATCTACCTTCGTTTTGGAAAAAAAGCCATGCCGCCTTTGAAGGAGTTGAATGAAGATAAATTTCTATTTGGCAAGGGTAGGGTTATCTGCGAAGGCGATGATGTGGCCATCGTGGCAACTGGTGAAACGGTCTACCTTGCCCTGCAGGCAGCAAAAAAATTAGCTTCCGAATATGCTGTTAACGCTACTGTAGTTAGCATGCATACCATCAAGCCATTGGATGTGGAATTACTTGCTCAATTGGCAGCAAAATGTAAAGCCATCGTAACGGTTGAAGAACATAGTGTTTATGGAGGCTTGGGTGAAGCCTGTGCTGCCTATTTGTTGCAAAGTAATTATTATAATAAATTTAGGATACTTGGTATTCCGGATGAATATACCGTTACTGGTTCGCAAACTGAAATATTGAACCATTATGGTATTTCCGAAACGGGTATTACAGATGTTGTGCTACAATTATTGAAATAGTTAACAACTTACCATTGATATATGAAAAATTATAACCGACTTAGCATCTTATGGGTATTGGCAGCCCTATTGATTTTTTCTGCCTGTAATACAAACACCTCCGAAAAAAAGAAGGCGAAGAAAATGGCCATTGTTGTTTCTACACTCAATAACCCCTGGTTTGTATTTCTTGCTGAAACCGCAGCTGCAAAAGCAAGAGCATTGGGATATGAATCCAAAATATTTGATTCCCAAAATAATACAGCTTTGGAAACGGATCATTTTGAAAATATTTTGGTGTCTGATTTTTGTGCCATCCTTTTCAATCCAACCGATGCAGATGGTTCTGTGGCCAATGTTAAAAAAGCGAAGCTAGCTGGGGTGCCCGTTTTCTGTATGGATCGGGAAATCAACGCAAAGGGAGTAGCAACGGTACAGATTTTGTCTGATGGATATTCTGGTAGCGTCGAGATTGCAAAATATTTTGTGGCTACGCTGAATAAAAAGGGAACCTATGTTGAGTTATTGGGCATCACAGGTGACAATAATACAAGGGCAAGGTCTTCAGGGTTTCATAGTGTGGTGGATAATTACTCTGATTTGAAAATGGTAGCGCAACAAAGTGCTGACTTTGACCGAAATAAGGGAATGGAAGTAATGGAGTCTATGCTCCAGGCACATCCGGATATCACCGGCGTTTTTTGTGGTAATGATGCCATGGCTATGGGAGCTTACCAGGCATTGGTAGGTGCAGGAAAAGACAAGACTGTAAAGGTCTTTGGTTTTGATGGGGCAGAAGATGCAGTTAAGTCAATCAAGGAAAAAAAACTGGTAGCGACTGGAATGCAATTCCCAAAAATTATGGCTGAAAAAGCGGCCATTTTTGCGGATGAATATTACAAGGGAAAAAGGGATTTCGCTGAAAAAATTCCTGTGACAGTGGAATTGGTTACATCGGAAAACGTAGATAACTATTTGGGTTATGGGAAAAAATAATTTTATATCGTTGTTAAAATATATTGGAATCATTTCATTTTCGGCCTTGGTTTTATATAATAGCGTGTACTTTACAAAATTGGATGTTCATCAAGAAGTAGTGGTAAAGCAGCTTGACCCCGTTTCATATGCTCAAAAATTTTGGTCCGGAAAATTTGCTACTGCCTTGGATAATGCAATTGAGATAAACAGTTTCATAAAAATGCTGAGAGAAAATTCTCAACAGACCTTTGATAAATATGCACATTCACAAGGTATCGGTGATCAATATTTTTTTCTAGTCAAAGGGGAGGCAATAGTTAAAAAGATAGGCGATGAGGAGGTGATGCTTTTGCTAAATTCAGGTGAGGAAGAAGTGCCCATATTCATTTCTACAGGAGTCTATTTTGGCAATGCAGTGAGAGATGTTACGGGGTTGATTCATATGGGCGATTTCACCAACACAATGGATTTTAATAGTGTATCTGCTGAGTTGAACAAAATTTTGCAACGTTCAGTAATACTTCCTTTTAAATCAACAGTAAAAATGAATACTTCGGTGCATTTTATGGGCTGTATTGAATTGAATAAAGCGCAAAAGGGGGTATCTCGTTTTGAATTATTACCTGTTAGCATCCATTTAAACAAGTAGCTAATTTGCTAAAAGTAGAAAACATAACAAAAAAATTCCCCGGCGTTATTGCATTGCAAAATGTCAATCTTCGAATAGAGGCTGGAAAAGTAACGGCCATCATTGGTGAAAATGGAGCTGGCAAGTCTACGTTGATGAAAATTCTTTCTGGTGTTTATGCAGATTATGAGGGTGAAATTATTTTTCAGGGAAAGCCGGTTCATTTCTCTGGAATAGCAGATGCACAGCGTGCCGGAATTGCGATTATTCACCAAGAATTAAATCTTATTCCATTTTTAAGTATTACAGAAAATATTTTTTTGGGTCGTGAGCTCGAAACTTCATTGGGATTGTTAGATCAAAAAAAAATGACGGCTATTTCCATCGAGTTGTTGCATACACTAGGAATGGAAATATCTCCTGATATAAAAGTTGCCAATTTGAAAGTTGGCCAGCAGCAAATGGTTGAAATAGCTAAGGCCTTAATGTTGGATGCAGACTTGATTATTATGGATGAACCCACATCTGCCATCACTGAATCCGAAGTGGAAACTTTATTTGAGCTGATCAAAAAATTGCGCAATGCCAATAAAGCAATCGTTTATATTTCCCATAAGTTAAAGGAGCTATT
>CANJAW010000380.1:0-3059 GCA_947472215.1 Chitinophagaceae bacterium | reverse complement strand
TAACAATTACCCTACTTCACTCATCGCCCTTAATCAAAAGGCGGTTGTTTGTTTTTGAAGACACTTCCTTTTTGGAATTGCACCATATTATCCAGATTGCTATGGGCTGGAAAAATTACCATTTATTTGAATTTATCGTATATGGATACAGGATTGGCATAGTCGATGAAAGTGAGTTTGGGTTTGGCGATAGACATATTATAGCTGCGAAAACCTTTACCCTATTTGACATCATCACATCTGATGAGGATACTTTTCAATATCGGTATGACTTTGGTGATTGTTGGATACATGAAATATCCATTGAAAAATGAGGTGAAGTGGAGGATAATGGTGTTTATCCACTTTGCGTAGATGGCCAATTGAATTGCCCACCAGAAGACTGCGGGGGAATAGAAGGCTATTATAAACTCCTAAAAATAGTACAAGATAAAACGCATGCGGAATACGACAGAATGAGTCATTGGGTGGGGCCGAATTTTGATCCTGAAAAATTTGATAAGGCTAAGGTAAAAAGGCAATTGGGAAATCTTCAAAAGTATATTTCGAGGTGGAACGCTGTAAATTAAATAGTAAAGTGGAATTGAGTTGTTTCAAATTCTATTTCTGTCAGCAAAAATACTTTCGGGTTTGCCGCATGTAAACTAATTGACAGCTGCAATTAAAGTAAAAATGCCAGATCAGTCGACTCATTGATTTCACGTCTAAGTGGTTTTTCTTCATTTTCATTTGTGTAAAACAGTATCCCAGGCATTTGCCCAATAAATTGAAGTAGCCCATTTTCCAATTGCAATGCAGTTCCTTCGGGTAATCCAATAATTGCCACACCAGGGTTTAACTGGATAAATTCTTCGAGTCGCTGGTCACGGGTTTCACCATGGTGCCCCTGTAGATGTTCATTCGTATAATGCGGGTTGATTTGAAAGGGTAGTAATCCCAAAGCATTGAAACTGCTGGGTTCTATCACGGGCATATCGTTGGTAGTTCCGATACTGGGACTTACAATATTTGCACCTGCACTCCAGCCAATGTAAGGCGTTCCTTTGTTTACCTTATTGCGAATTACATCCAATAATTTGTAGGCGTAAATATCATGTAGCAATTTGAATGTATTACCCCCGCCTACCATTATCACGTCTGCTTTTTCAATCAGCTCTTTTGCATTTTCGGGGAGCACAATATGGATAGTATAGGGTAAATCCGCTAATCCTTTTTTAACAGCATTAGCATAGGCTTCATATTGAATTCCTACTGCAGCAAATGGAATAAATGCGATTGTAAAAGACCCCTCTCCCAAAAATTTTTTAATGATGGGGGCTGCATTTTGCAAATAGCCATTATTTCCAACTCGGGAACTACTGAGGGCCAAAATTCGATTAATAGACATAGTCAATAATATTCAGCTTGATAAAATGAAACCGATTTTTCAAAGGTATTATTTAAAATAGGGAGGAGAGAATTAAATGTGAAAGGAGTATGGAAATTATGTATAGGGAGCAAAGGATAAATCACTATTCCCCATCAGCCGTTCAGTATTTTTACAATGATAAGTAGTGGGAATGCTTTACCTATGTTGTTCATAATATAAACATCGGATGGATTCCTTTAAAGTATTGAGTGCTGCTGCTGAAATTTCACCATCGCCGATTGCCTGCAAAACTTCCGTCAATTGGACTTCTGTTCTAACCCCTACAACTGCTGAGGTGATGGCAGGGTGTTGCAGTACAAAGCGGATAGCCGATGCTGCCGGATTGCTTTCCGGTACGGTAGTGGCTTTAACAGCTTTTGATACAGCCATTATTTCAGCTTCACTGAGTCCAAGATAAGACTTGGCTGTTTTTCCAGCCAATAGTCCACCGGCAACAGTGCCTCTTGCCAATACACCGATATTGTTTTTTTTCAATAGCTCTAAGCATGTTTCTTCTGGTCGTCGATCAGCTAAATTGTATTGCATCATTACACTAACGATATTGCTGCGCTGTATATATTCACGTATTACATTTGGCCTAATAGAAGAAATGCCATAATACCTTATTTTTCCTTGCTGTTGGAGTAACTCGAAGGCTTCAATGGTTTCGTCAATGGGATCTTCTATGGTGCCTCCATGTAGTTGGTAGAGATCAATATAGTCGGTTTTCAATCGTCGCAAACTTTGTTCTGCAGCAGCTAGGATGTATTTTTTCCCTGGATTCCAATCCCAGCCAGTTCCGTCCGCCCTCAGCTGGTTACCCACTTTAGTAGCAATGATTATTTTGTTTCTTTTGGCATGAACCGCATTGCCAATATTTATTTCATTCTGACCTGCATCATAGAGATCAGCCGTATCAAAAAAATTAATTCCGCTATCAATTGCCTGGTCAATCAGAAAGGGAATATCATTTTGAGTTGGTTGTAATGACATACAGCCAAATCCAATTTTGCTAACCAATAAAGAAGATTTTCCCAACAATTGGTAAGTCATTGCTGTTATGTTGTTACTATTCATGTGTAATGGATTGTTTGCAACACGAAGGTATAAGGGAATGTTCAATTTAGCTAGTATAACAGCTGAGTTGAGATTGAAAATAGGTACTTGCTATTTTGAATGTGGATTTTATCAGGTGCATTGATTAATTTTATAAAAAATTATCTATGAATAAAGTTTGGTTGATAACAGGGTGTTCTACAGGTTTTGGTCGTGAACTGGCAAAGCAGGTATTGGCATTAGGCTATAATGCAGCGGTGGCAGCACGTAATCCTGCAGATGTAAAGGATATTGTGGAGGCTTATCCCCAAACTGCGGTGGCAGTAAAACTCGATGTGACGGTGGCAGCTGATATTACAGCGGCAGTAAGCAGTACGCTTGAAAAATTTGGCCGTATAGATGTGTTGGTAAACAATGCCGGCATTGGTTATTTTGCTGCAGTGGAAGAAAGTGAAGACGAACAGGTACGTAGGATGTTTGAGATTAACTTTTTTGGCTTGGCCAAAATGATACAGGAAGTTTTGCCCGTAATGCGTCAACAAAGAAGCGGCCATATTTTGAATATTTCTTCCATTGGTGGATTAAGAAGTTTTCC
>CANJAW010000379.1:0-3065 GCA_947472215.1 Chitinophagaceae bacterium | reverse complement strand
TGTTATTTTATTGTTTGCCGCTTTTATCTCAGGTATTATTGGCGACCTTATTGACACGATTGTTATATTGATAATTGTTGTGTTGAATGCCTTTTTAGGTTTTTTTCAGCAATACCGTGCTGAAAAGGCAATGCTTGCATTAAAGCAGATGGCTGTTCCTCAATCAAGGGTAATGCGGAATGGTGTGCTGAATTTTTTGCCTGCTACCGAATTGGTAGTAGGTGATATTGTATTGCTTGAAGCTGGAAATGCTGTTCCAGCTGATATTCGCCTCTATGAATCTGCCAATTTAAAAATTGAAGAAGCTGCACTTACTGGTGAATCTCACGCTATTGATAAAATTACTCATCCACTCACATCGGATGACCTTTCATTAGGTGATAAAATTAATATGGCTTTTAAAGGAACTTTTGTAACCAATGGACGTGGAGCCGGTGTAGTCATTGCTACAGGAATGCAAACTGAGTTAGGTCGTATTGCCAAAATGTTGCAGGAAAATGAGTTACTCACTCCACTTCAACAACGTATGGTTGTGTTTAGCAAAAGACTTTCTTTTCTGGTATTGTTGTTATGCATTGTGTTTTTTATTGTTGGTTGGTATAGTGGAGAGAATCTATCGAAAATGGTACTGACCAGTATCTCACTCGCAGTTGCCGCTATTCCAGAAGCATTACCTGCCGTTATTACCATTTCATTGGCTTTGGCGGCAAGGAAAATGATTCAATTTAATTGTCTTATTCGTAGGCTGCCCGCTGTGGAAACTTTAGGTTCGGTTAACTTTATTTGTACAGATAAAACTGGAACGCTTACTAAAAATAGTATGCAGGTGGAACAGGTATATCTAAATGGGCAAATTTTTAACAAAAATAATTTTTCATTGCTAGCTCAGCAGCATAGTTCAGATTTATTCTTACAGGCTATTTTTTTTAACAATGATGTTGTTGAGGGTAAAGATAAAAAATATATTGGAGACAGTACAGAGAAAGCACTAAAGGAATTGGTGAGGGACCTTGCAATTAAATTGCTTGAATTGCCTCGGGTAGCTGAAATTTCTTTTGATGCTGATCGTAAATTCATGACTACTTTTCATCCCTATAATAACCATTTTGTTTCATTTACTAAGGGAGCTCCTGATTTGTTGCTCAAGAAATGTGTATCTGTTGATCAACCTATTATTTTGCATCATATTGACGAAATGGCATTGAGCGGCTATAGGGTTTTAGGATTTGCTTACCGTTTTTGGGATTCACTGCCTACAAAGTTAGATTCAAATTTGCATGAATCAGGCCTTGAATTTTTAGGATTAACTGCAATGATTGATCCTCCTCGAGAAGAAGTAGTAGATGCAGTAGCCCAATGTAAATTGGCCTGCATTATTCCGGTTATGATTACGGGAGATTATCCGGTTACTGCAAAAACGATTGCCGAAAGAATCGGTATTATTACTAGCGAAAAGGACCTAGTAATCACCGGCCAGCAGTTGTCGGTTTTAGAAGAGGATCATTTCTTATCTATTATTGAAACTATTAAAGTGTACGCTAGGGTTTCCCCGGAACAAAAATTGCATATTGTAAAAATGCTTCAACAGAAAGGCCATTATGTAGCTATGACTGGTGATGGTGTCAATGATGCCCCTTCTTTAAAAAGGGCTAATATTGGCATTGCAATGGGGATTAGTGGCACTGATGTATCAAAGGAAGCAGCTCATATGATTTTGTTGGATGATAATTTTGCTACCATCATAAAGGCAGTTAAAGAGGGGAGAAGAATTTATGATAATATCTTAAAATTTATAAAATACTTGATGACAACAAATTCTGGCGAATTATGGACCCTATTAATAGGTCCGATGATTGGTTTGCCTGTAGCGTTATTGCCTATTCATATTTTATGGATTAATTTGGTTTCCGATGGATTGCCTGCTATTGCCTTGTCCTTTGAAAAAGCTGAAAAGGGTATTATGAACAGACCTCCGCGACCTCCCTATCAAACTGTTTTTGCCAATGGAAGAGGTATACATATAATTTGGGTAGGCATATTAATGGCAGGTATTGCATTATTTACACAATCATGGGCAATTGAAAAAGGGTTACATTGGCAAACCATTGTGTTTAATGTAGTTTGCCTTAGTCAGATGGGACATGTATTGGCCATTCGTTCTGAAAATCAATCTGCTTTTTCTTCTGACTTCTTTTCTAATCCCTTGCTCATTGGAGCTGTTGCGCTAACTTTTATATTTCAGTTTATTATTACTTATTTCTCTTTTTTTCATTCCATTTTTTATACAGAAACTTTGTCTATTAATGAAATTATGATCGTTATTTCTGCTTCTTCGATTGTATTTTTTGCAGTGGAAATTGAAAAGAAGATTTCAAAAAAATTGGGTTATTAATATTGGTATCAGATTGGAAAGTATAATCTTTTTTTTAATCGTTGTATAATTTCTCATAATACTCAGTTGCCATTCTGTTGCTGTCAAATTGAGGAATAATGTCTCGTAATCCATTTTTTACAATTTCTAGCCATCTAGTTGGAAAATCATAATACATTGGAAGTACTTCAGTTTCTAGTAATTGAAATAAACTTGCTGCATCTGTATCATCCTGTAAATGTTCCGCTAGGTTGATGTCGCAGGGGGGAATGACAAATGAATTGATTTTATCTTTTGCAAATTCTGGGAACCATCCATCTGGTAATCCTACATTGACAGCACTATTCATAGCCGCTGCCATTCCACTAGTTCCCGATGCCTCGTGTGTCATCCTTGGTACATTTAGCCATACGTCAGCACCTTGTTTAAGTAATTTGGAAAGTTTTATTTCATAACCCACTAGGATAGAACAGTTGGTATATGTTTTACAAATATTTACAATTTTATCAAATATCCCAATAGCTGGATAATCCATTGGGTAGGGTTTTCCAGCCCAAATAATTTGAACAGGTCTTTCTTTATTGGTTACTAAGCGGTGAAATCTTTCCATATCATGAAAAAACAAATCGGGTCGTTTGTAGCCTGAAAATCTTTTGGCAAAAATAATAGTACATATTTTATCATCATATATCTC
>CANJAW010000378.1:0-3083 GCA_947472215.1 Chitinophagaceae bacterium | reverse complement strand
TCGCCTTCGGAAATGCTATGGCTTCGGTTGGGATAGGGCATAAACTGGAATTGCTTATTGTATTTTACCAACTCATTGATCAACAGCTCAGCATTACTGTAATGCACATTGTCATCCCCGGTGCCATGGATGTATAATAAATTACCCCGCAAATTTTTGGCATAGGTAATGGGTGATCCATTTATAAAATCCTTCCTATTTTCCTGGGGCAAGCCCATATAGCGTTCTTGGTAAATATTATCATAGCTCAACTGGTTTCCCACCGCGGCAATGGCAATACCAGTTTTGTAAATTTCAGGATACTGAAACAGTAGGTTTAAAGTAGCTGAGCCACCGCCGCTCCAACCCCAAACCGCCACACGGCTGGTATCAACATATGGGCGTTTCAAGATTTCTTTAGCAGCCATCGCCTGATCGCTGATATTAATCAACCCAATTTTACGATACACAGATTTGCGCCAATATCTTCCTTTGGGCACCGGCGTGCCGCGGTTATCAATCGATATATAAATGTACCCGTCAGCCGACATATCTCCTCGGTAAAGAAAATTATTAGCCGTGCCATATTCGTCTTTTACATTCTGCCCCCATGGTTCTGTATACACATAGAATACTACCGGGTATTTTTTAGATGGATCAAAGTTTTTCGGCTTCCGCATCCATGCATCCATTTCAACACCTTGGGCTGTAGTGATTTTTAGAAATTCAATATCCGAATTGGACTTAACACTTGAAGCCACCACAGCTTTTATTTTACTTTCTCCATTTACACCCTTGTGATCAGCCAATACAATCCACTCCCTGGTTTCCGGTGTGTAATAATTGGAGAACCGATGCAAAGCATATTTTGCACCCGGAGAAATTTTGTAATCATGGGTACCTTGCTGGCTGGGGGGCGAAAGCAATTCTGCTTGGCCCTTTCCATCCAAGGTACTGCGATATAGGTATTTTTGTGTTGCATTGGATGGAGAAGCCATGAAATATACATAGCCTCCTTTTTCATCTACTCTTACAATATCCATTACATCGAAATTGCCAATAGTAACCAGTTTTTCATTCTTCCCGTCTCGGCTTACGCGGTACAAATGTCGCCAGCCATCTTTTTCGCTGGCCCATAAAAACTCGTTACCGTTATTGAGCCAATCCCATCCGCCGGTTGCATAATCCTCATCCCACAAGGGTTGTATATCAATCCAGGCCGAATCCTTTTCTTCATAAATGGTATTGGATTTTCCTGTAGCTACTGTACACAACATCAGGTGACTTTCATTTTGCTTGCGATTCAAATGCTGAATGATGAGCTCACTGCTATTGGCTGCCCACTCCATTCTTGGCACATAAGACTGCAACACATGATCCGTTGGAATGTCCATCCATTTTGTTTTTGCCGTTACAATATCTACCACACCAATTTTATAGGGCGAAGGCGCTTCTCCCGCAACTGGGTATTCAACCGGTATTACTTTTGGATAAATTGAATCTGTTGTATTCAACATAACATAATCCTTTGTTTTTTTGGCATCTATCTGCCAGTAAGCAATTTTTTTGCTATCGGGACTCCATCTAAACCCATCCCTGCAAAAAAACTCTTCTTCATAAGCCCAGTCAAAAGTTCCGTTGATCAATTGTCGGGTACCATCCTGGGTTAGCTGATTCACTTTACCGGTAGCCAGCTCTTCTACATATAAATTACGCTCACTTACATAAGCCGCATTTTTGCCATCGGGAGAAAATTTCGCAAACAGCAAAGATTGGGAAGGTCTGTCTTTCCCCAATTGCGTTAACCTATTAGCTGCTATATCCATTACCCAATAATCGCCCTTTGTATTGTAGCGCCACACTTTAGCAGTATTGGAAAATATCAGCAGTTTGCTGTAATCATTGGTAAATGAAAACGATGCCGGATTAATTGTTTTGCCAGCAGCATTTTTTAACTGCGACTTTTTAACAAGCACCGTTTCAGCAGTGGTTTTGATATCCACTTTAACAATCTCTCCGCCTTTGGTTTGGTAAAAACCGTTTCCATCAACGGTCCATTGAGTATCAGCCTTAAGTTGGGCTGTTGCCAATTGTGTAGCCAAAATACCAATGACCAATAAACTAAAGCCAGCTACTTTTAATTGCATATTCGTACATTTTAGAAAACTAAATTACCGAAATACAATAGCAATTGATACTTTAAAAATAAAAGCATTTAATTTTACTGAATGGAAACAGAAAAGCTCCGGCTTGATAAGTATTTATGGGCTATCCGGCTATTTAAAACAAGGAGCCAGGCGGCAGACGCATGCGATAAAAATAAGGTAAAGCTAACCGGCGAAAATGTAAAGGCTGCCAAATCGGTTAATCTTGGCGACGAATACGAAGTAAAAACAGAGGCCAAACGTTGGGTAATAAAAGTGACTGGCTTGCTCGATCACCGCGTACAATACACCGAAGCCATTAAATTCTATACAGACATCACTCCACCTGAAGAGCTAGACCGCATTAAATTTCAAGCGGCCGTTTTCAATACCGGCAAGCGAATGAGCAAGGTGGGAAGGCCTACAAAAAAAGACAAACGAGACCTGGATGGCTTTATGGAGGGGGATTTCACCATTACCCCCTAATTCCTATTGGCAAGTTGTACCCTCCCGTGCAAGCAACCGTACTGAAGTAAACGACTATCCCTTTACTTTGCCAGTAATACCCTGATTGGTCCTACAATAGACCTATGGATTGGTCGCCCAAAGGTAAAAAATTGCTGAAAACTAATTTGGGCAAAGGCTGATACCATTTCATCGATTTACCTTAACCTATATAGAGTAAGCAGGCACTAAAATTTGCTCCTATACTATTTTATTGGCCCTTTCTTCCCTTTTCCAACCCCTTACTGATGATTTTTTTGTTAAAAAAAGTTAAAATTATTGCTGCAATTAACAATGGCCATCATCAATTAATTTCAACCAAAGGCAGCATTGACAAGCTTTACAAAATAAAAAAAAACTTTTGCCATCATTAAAAAGAGAAGAAGTTGATCGAAGACATAAAAAAACCTGCCTTAGATTTGTATCAGAAAGGCAGGTTTTTATAAATAGACCTTA
>CANJAW010000377.1:0-3106 GCA_947472215.1 Chitinophagaceae bacterium | reverse complement strand
CCTGCATTCCAAAGACACCGTAATCATTGATAAAAGAGAACAGTCAAAAATTACTGTTGTACCTAATTTTGACAGCAGCTCCAGTATCAAACTCGTGAAAAACCTGAATGACCAAATCACCTATCAAAGTAATGCATCTACCAACCAGTTTGCGGTATTTAGTGAAATCTATTATCCAAAGGGATGGAAAGCTTTTATAGACGAAAAGGAAACACCCATCATAAAAGTGGATTATGCTTTAAGGGGTGTAAACGTAGCTTCTGGAAACCATACTATCAGATTTGAATTTGCACCAGCTTCCTATTCTTTGGGTAATACATTAAACCTGGCTGCAGGTATCATTTCGATAGTGGCATTGCTGATTTGTGCAATATTATTGTGGATGCAAAGAAAAAAGATAGCATAAAAAAAAGTAAAATCTGGCAAAAAGGATTCACCATTGATCATTCACAATTGACCATAGAACATTCACCATTGATAATAAAAGCTAAATGGATCTTTCAATCATACTGGTAAATTACAAATCCACTTCACTGGTATTGGATTGCCTGGAAAGCATTTATCAGCAAACCAAAAAGCATAGCTTTGAGATTATACTGGTTGACAATGATTCAAAGGATGATTGTAAAGAAATTGTATTGCAACTCTACCCATCGGTTATTTTTTTACCAATGGATTACAATGCGGGTTTTGCAAGGGCCAACAATGCAGGCATACAAATAGCTTCAGGTGAACTCATACTGCTCCTAAATACAGATACCATTGTATTGGATGGCGCCATTGATAAAAGTATTACAATGCTTACAAATCACCCCGAAGCAGTTGGCTGTGGAGTTCAATTATTAAATACGGATGGAAGCACACAAATTTCGGGGGCGCATTTTATCAAAGGTGGATTAAATACATTGCTACCACTACCCTATTTAGGCAAACTAATCCGCTGGCTTGGTTATCAATTTAAATCAACCATACCCAGTATTACAACTATACAGGATACCATCGAGGTAGATTGGATAGTAGGTGCTTATATGCTAATCAGGAAAAATAGTATTGAAAAATCAGGACCACTAGACAATGATTTTTTCATGTATGCAGAAGAGATAGAATGGTGCGCAAGATTACGCAAGCATGGGAAATTGCTTTTATTCGCTGAGCCAACAGTAACTCATATCGGTGGAGGAACCAGCGGTGATTATTATAGCACCACAGAATCACAAAATGGTAAAAATTTATGGGATGCTAAAGGCAAACAGGTGATTGTATCTACAATGGTTCGCATAAGAAAGCAGTTTGGTGTTGGCTGGTTTATCATTATTGCAGCTGCCTACCTTTTTGAAATTCCCATTTTTTTATTCTGCCTACTGATTGACACAATCGTAAAAAGTGGAAAAACAAAATACCAATTTAAAAATATTGTGGCCTACAGCAGCAATATGATGGTTGTACTGAAATTATTTTTTACCATCCTATTTAATAAACCCTATTTCTACAAAGTTTCCTGATCATATGCAACTATCGATTATCATAATCAATTACAATACCTTTACCCTTACCAGTAATTGTATACATTCCATTCATGATAAATTGAAGGGAGTAGATTACGAAATTATATTGGTTGATAATGCCTCAGTAGAATGTGATCCAATTTTATTTAAAAAACAATTTCCTGAAATTAATCTAGTAATCAGCAATACGAATACTGGATTTGCAGGGGGAAATAACCTAGGCCTTCAACATGCAACTGGTGAGTATATTTTATTGCTGAACAGTGATACTGAATTAATCAATAATGCCCCAAAAATCTGTCTCGACCATCTACTAGCAAATAAAGAAACTAAATTGGTAACCTGCCAGCTAAGTTACCCAGATGGACGCCTTCAACACAATTGCAGAAGATTCAGAACTATTGGTTGGGAATTACTGGAAATATTCCCGCTTTACAAATTGTTGCCCAAACAAAAAAGAGCGGCATTAATGCTTCACCATAATTTCGACCACCAAACATTTGCCAATTGCGATTGGGTATGGGGTACATTTATGTTATTCCCCCAATCGATTATTCAACAACTACCCCACAAAAAATTATCTGAAGACTTTTTTATGTATTGCGAAGACGTACTATGGTGCTGGGAAATGAAGCAATTAGGTTACCAAATTCATTTTTTGCCAGAAGCCAAAGTAATGCACCTAATCAAAGGTAGTTCGAGCAAAGAGAAACAAAAAAAAGTACAACTCACCTCTATCAAAAACCATGCAAACTTCATGAAAAAAATTTACCCGGATTGGAGATGGTATATTTTTGCGGGTATTTATTATGCGAAGCAGTATGGGGCTTTGCTGATTGGGAAAATTGTAAAAAAGATAAATTAAAGAAGGCCTACCTATTTCGTTTTCGAATGATATTTTTTATTAACCTATAGGGTGAAGTTAAAAATCCAATTACCACCTCTTCAAAAAATGAAATATTATTCCCATAAACTTCCCTGTTTACTTTAATATGTTTCATAATAGCCCCAAATTCAAAATAACACAAAAGATTGTAAACAATATATCGCGTAGTTTTAAAATGAAGCGGAATTGGCTGATTATAATCCAGCTTGGCATTTTCAAAATCATTGAGCGCCATTTTAACACAATCAACAATAGAATTTACATCAAAATTTATTAGCTCTATAATACCTTTGTTAGGTATAGTAAACATTTCAAAATCTCTTGAAACAGGGTTATTCCAAGTTGAATTAGCATTTAGAAGTTGAACCATTGGCAATTGTTTACCTGCATCAGAAGTCGTTATCCATGTAATACCAGAGGAGCTACCTAATAAAAAGGAACAATAATGAGATAGAGCAGCTGTTTCTCTTAAAGTTAAACTACTACCATCAATTATGGCCTTATTTGGATGATTGATTTGATTAGCAGAAGAAAGAATGATAGCATAATTACTATTAGCCACAATGTTCTCTGCTACTTGAATAGCAAAATCTAAGGTAACATTGTTTTGACCACTTTGGGGAGCATATTCAAAAAGTATAACTTGATCATAATTAGCAAGTTGATATTCCAAAGCAAACTGATTCACCTTATCTATTTCATTAGGATACAATCT
>CANJAW010000376.1:0-3116 GCA_947472215.1 Chitinophagaceae bacterium | reverse complement strand
AAGGTAAAAATATCGTCAATTAATCTGTCCATTTCTATCGGCAGGGTTCCATTATACACACCTCTTATTCTTCTGTGTTTATCTATCAATATAAAATTTTCGGTGTGTAGAAATTCATTCCCCGTTTGATAATAGCCGATGGTATCTCCAGCAAAATATTGCTGTTTGGCAAGTCGATATATTTCATCTTTGTTGCCAGTAAGCAAATACCATTTACCACTAATGATACCTTTTTGCTTTGCATATTTTTTTAATGCCGCAACGCTATCCATTTCTGGGGTAACGGAATGTGAAAGGAATAAAACCCCTTGGTCATCTTTGAATTTTTGTTGAAGGGTGCCCATATTAGCTGTCATTTTTGGACAAATGCTTCCACATCGGGTGAAAATAAAATTGGTTACGTAAATTTTACCCTCCACTGTTTTTTCAGTAACCCGTTGATTATCTTGGTCGGTAAATGAAAAATTGGGGATTTGGTGGATGGTTGAGTAATTAGAATCAGAAGGACTGATCCATTCAGGTGTAAAATCTGGCTGGTTGATAAATGGCAGCGGAAGGGTAGCTGATCTATTATTGCAGGCGGTAAGTAATACCAGCAAAGCGAGGGTATTATTTTTTAACAATTGAATCATAAGGGTTTGCACAAATTTTAAGACCAATTAAGCCATATTTTTTCCCATTTCTCACAACATAGTTGGCTCTGATGGAGCCATTTTCCCACCACATTTTCTGACTTCCCTCTTCATAGCCCATCTGGTAGTGAAAAAAACGGTATGGTTGGCCAGTTTTACTCCATTCTTTTAGTTCACCCTGGTGCTCGGCATTTTGGAAATGGTATTCAAATTTCCGGATTCCGTTTTCCCACCAACCTTGGTGCATTCCTTCTTTATTTCCATCAATATAAACCCGTATTTCGATTAGTTGACCATTGGGATACCATTTTTTAAAAATACCCTCCTCCTTACCATTTAGGTAAGTGCCTGATAATGAGCTGTCTCCATTTGGATATAGTGCATAAATATGACCCGAAAATTTGTGGTTAAACAAATAAACATTGTCCTGTTTTAAATGTAAACCACTATCTGACGCTATAATGAATTTGTTTGGAACCGGTTTTATTTTCTTTTGGATCACAGGACTATTGGTCTTTTCAGTGCAACCCGTAAGGAAAGCTAAGAAAAAAAGTATAGCCAGTAAAAAATTGCTCATATTATTGTGTTACCGTACCAGGGGTGCCATAAAACCCGGCTCCATTAATAAAGGGGTCTGTTGAAGTTACATGGTAATGGTAAATACCATTTGGGTAATCAGCAGTTATACTCGTATGGCCATGGTAATTGTCCAAAGATGCAGCGAGCACGGTAGCGCCATTTTCTTCAGGTCCATAAACAGGAAAACCGTCCAATAGGAATCCTATTAGAGATGACTTGGTAGATTTAACGGTGGTGATATAAATAGGTTCTACATGGTAATGGTAGGAACCTGTCATTTGAGGGTGGCCGTAATATTGGTCGAAGCCTTTCTTTTCATTTCCCAACGCAACACCTCCTGCCGCATACTGATTGAATAAAGGTACCCCGTCCAAAGCAAAACCGATAGCTCCCATTGGGGTAGCTGAATGTGCATTGTTTAAAGCGGGATTAAGCGGAATTTTAAAGGAAAAATTCTGTTCAACAATATCATTAGGAGCTCTTTGAAAGGTTTCGCCATTGAAGGTGGCAGAACCCGTTGCGAACGCCTGGAATAGGGCATTGGAAGTGGGCCAGTAACAACTCTTGTGAGCCGGCAATCCTTTTGTTTTAACAGTGAGATATGTTCCATCAGAGGTGATACTGGTGGCGCCAAATATCTTGTTGTATACTGCCGGAATTGTGGTGGAAGTGGTTGAGTTGGATGGAGTAGTGCTGCTGCTTTCTTTTTTGCAAGACAGGGTTAGCGTTACTATTGCGATAAAAAAAGATAAATTTTTCATAGTTGAATGTTTTTATTTTGACTTCAACAAATAGCCTTTGTTTAATCAGGGAGTAAAATAAATTAAAAATGGAGACAATCGATACCTTTCATTTAATAATATTTCAACAAGTATAGTTCTATTTCTGAATATTTGAAGAGAATATTTATTCTTGTTTAATTGCCTAGGGGCTCATTTTATTAAAAATTTATTTGTATTATCAATTGATTTGCTTGAATCGTATGGAGAATGAATCATCTTTGATAGGTATTGGTGACGGTTACTCCAGCTACATTTTTCAAAATAAAAGTATATTTATTTCCTGTATCCCAGCTATAATCTACATAGCCAAAACTGCTTCCTATCTGATAAGTTACTTTAAATGCATTAGTGCCAGTTGAAGTGTATGCTGTGATTGTAGCTCCACTCAAAGGGCTCGTTGACGGTCGAAGAGGTGATGAAAATGCCTGGGGCAAAATTTGGTTTTCCGGTGCCGGCGTTAGTGGATCAGTGGATACTTTCCCTTTCATTGCACCTACTACATAGGGGTAATTCGAAGTTCCATGGTAATGATAAACGCCATTATTGCCAAGATGACCATGACAGGTGTCTAATGCCAGCATCGAAGCCCCATCGGGTTCTTTGCTGCCATATACTGCAAAACCATCCAATGCAAAAGCGATGGGTTTAAGGCCCGAAGTGCTTGACAAATGAAGCGGTGCTGCATGGTAATGGTAATCATCACCCTTGCCACAGTGCCCTCCCCAATTATCCAGCTCTCCAATAAGGTAAGAATCTTCACCCCGGTTGTTCAACGCATTGAAAATAGGTATGCCATTTACCGCAATGGCCACAGCCCCTTTCATAAAATTGGATTTGGTGCTTAAAGGAATCGTTGCATAAACGGGTTGCAGTGGAATAGACCAGCTATTGGAGCCGGTATAATTTTGAGGTATTGGTACTTGTTGTTGCCAACTGGTAATGCCTACCATCATATTGTGAGCTGGGATTCCAGTAGACGAGACATAAAAATAAGTATCATCCCACCTTGTAGTAATAAGGGGCTTATTGGGAGTGAAGGCCGAATCTATGAAGCCAGTCGTTGTTTTGGGAATAACCGTAGCATTGGTTGACGTATTGGTACTACTGACCTCTGTCGCTTTTT
>CANJAW010000375.1:0-3122 GCA_947472215.1 Chitinophagaceae bacterium | reverse complement strand
CTTTAGTTTTTTCCTTTTACATAACATACATTTTATCTCCTTTTAGTAGCTGCTTTAAACTTGATGCTGGAACAAGTTCATTAGGTCTTTCTTTTTCTTACACTTTTGAAATGGTTCAAAAATTCTTTGAATCAAGGACTCAGGAGCAACTTCTTTGTTATAGCGAATTCCTTAAAATTTGGGACGCAATTTTTGCATTTGTTTATACTTTGATGTACTCATCTTGGATTGTGTACTTTTTTAATAACAAGCGTCTATTTTTGATTATTCCTATTTTATGTATGATTGCCGATTGGTCAGAGAATTACGCTGAATTAATTATGCTAAAAACCTATTTAAATTCAGGTCCAATATCAGAAACATTAGTTTCGATAGGATCTGGAATCAACTCGTTAAAATGGATATTATCAAGTATTACTTATCTGATAATCCTCATAGGAATAATAATTAAATTAAAAACAGTTCTAACAAAACCTAAACTGCATTAAAACAACATTTTAGCCGAACTGTTATAAAACATTCAACAACACGCTTCAAAAAAAATAAGAACTCAATATGCATCACTTGATTGCTAAGCTTGTTTTCCAGTCTAGATATTGGATTCTTTTTATTTGTTTGAATTCCAATTTATCTACGAATGCGCAGGCTTTCATTAATCTTGAATCAGGCGCATTCTTTACAGATATGAATGATATTCGCAACGGCAATAATGGAACCTTATTTTCTCTGAAAAATGATTTTCAGACTCCAGTAAGTCCATTTTTGAGATTGCGCGCTGGTTATTTATCAAATGGAAAAAATTACTTTTCATTTCTTTATGCTCCTTTAAAAATCGTAGAAACTGGAACAATAGAAAAGGATATACTATTTGATGGAAACAACTTTAAAGCTAACATACCAATAGAAGCTGTTTACAAGTTTAATTCTTATCGCTTTACCTATAACAGAAGAGTCATCAATAAAGACAATTTTAAATTTGGTATTGGTTTGTCTGCAAAAATTAGAGATGCAGGAGTGTCGTTGAAGAATAGAGCACTTTTAAGTGAAAATTTTAGTATTGGTTTCGCTCCGCTTATCAACCTATTAGCCAATTGGGATATCTCTCAAAAAATGGGTATTGATTTTTTGGGAGAAGGCTTAGCTGCAAGTAAAGGCAGAGCAATTGACCTTTCATTATCTGGAAGATATAGGCTCAATAAAAACCTACAAGGAAACATTGGCTATAGACTGCTTGAAGGTGGAGCAAACGGAACGAATGGATATAATTTTATTCAACTTCATTTTATCTATGCTAGTGTAAACTACTCAATTGACAAAAATAATAAATAGTCATAAGTGCTGAATTTTAGTGGTTTAATTTTTATTAGTAATAATTTTATTTGAACGTTTTACAACAAAACCTATACGCAATGCGCTTCGGGACATAGCGTATAGCCAACCCGTTAACACACGACGTAACTGTTTAGGTTAAAAACTTGGACTGACCTTTCACTTGACATATCAATGGCTAGAGATGTATACGCCAATACCCATAAGCGAACAGGAACCAACCCGTTGAAAATTAGTGAAAACATGAACCATTCAGATCCACGTTCCACTAGCCTCCATTATTTGGACAACTTTGAGTTAGATTCAGATGTTGAGTTTTTGAAAAATTTCAAAGGGTCACTTCCTTAATTCTTTGTTTCAGCATTTTAAAATGCTAGGTGAAAATTACCAACAAAGGTGGCCAAAGAGTTGATGCAGGATAACTGGCGTTTACCTTACGAGCAGTAAAATTTTTGGCCCCACAATTATTGATCTGATATTTGATACCTATATTGAAAGCTGAATGTGGCTAATTGCACAAATTGGTTTTATGTCGGAAGCATTGTCAACCCATCAGAAACCCTATACCTATCATTGGGAACCCAATAACAAGTATGGCCATATTTTTACTGGTTGGGCCTATCCTCAGAAGGCTTATGTGAAATTTGGAAATTTGTTTTTTGAGTAGATAAATATGAAGCTGCCGTTACCAGGGTTGTAGATGTTTTAACATACTTGGAAATTGTGCTACCTCCATAAATATAAGCCATTGGATTTGTAACAAAAACCCATTGCAATTTTGATTGAATGAAAATAAATCAAAATGTCCGAATGGCGCGGACATAGGGGGTCGTGTATTGCTTAGTGATGTAGTCCTGAAAGCCTTCGCCGAAATAATTGCAGCAGTTGAAATACTGGACCCACGCCTCTTTGAAGGAGACCTCAGTAGAACTCCAATAGGCGCCATTCGAAAAACCGCCAAATCCAAGCAATTTCATTGCATAAAGCTTTGCTAACTCATCTTTACTTGGCAAATACCAATCTGTATAGCCTCCGCCATTATGGGCTCTCGCTAATCCTGCAGCATAGCTTGTAGTTGTTCCACTTTGAATAGAAATGATTTTATTTGTATTGGATAAACCGGTTCCTATTGCAGTTCCTGTTGCTCCAGTGATGACATTAGAACCATTATACCACCTAATTGTTGTACTTTGATCTGAGGTTGCAGCAATTAAACCATGCTGGGTATTTTCATCATAGCCTGGATCTGACGGTCCTAAAATATAAGCTACTTTGCCGCCTTGGTAAGAATTACCAATAGATAGGATTATTGTACCTGTAACTGTTCCTCCAACAATATTTGTCCATAAAGCTCCATTAAATACCTGCATCTCCCCCGATGCCCCGCAATTACTACACCAAATTGTTAATCCTGCAACAGGTGATGTGATTTGTGTTTTTTGATAATTATTCATTCTTGGTGGTAAAAAACCTTGTGTGGTTGAACTTGCTTCTAAAACTGCTGAAGCGCTAGCAGCTGATGACGCGCCTACTATTACTTTCCCACTATTAGTAATTGAACCTGTCGTTAAACTTGCAATTGTCCCCACACTAGTTAAACTAGAAACTGTGACGGTTGACTTTAATGTGGTGCCTGTTAAAGTTCCAGCATCTGCTGATGCAGTAATTATAATATCTCCACTACCATCAAATGCTACTCCATTTATATTCTTGGATGCTGCTAATTTAGTCGCTGTAGCTGCATTGCCAATTGTGCTTTGATTCCATATTGGGACTGATCCTGATAATAAAGT
>CANJAW010000374.1:0-3123 GCA_947472215.1 Chitinophagaceae bacterium | reverse complement strand
TGTAATAAAAAATTTATTGTAAAACATCATCTACAGTAGCCTAGCAAGTAGCACTAATTCGAATACATAAATCCAAATGATTATATATATAACTTTCAAAGAATTACCTTGGCTCTTTTAGTTCAACCAAGCATTTTATAACCTAATCATTCAAACAAAATACTTCGTAAAAGAAGTATTTTGTTTGAATGAATTATACTAATTAATACCCTGAATTCTGAGGTTTTAAATTAGGATTTTGTCCTAAAGCATACTGAGGTACTGGCAGCAATAATTTGTTATCATTAATAGCCTTGCCTTTTGCGGTAAGAACCGTAACAGCACGACCAGTTCTCTTTAAATCAAACCAGCGCTGGTACTCTAATGCAAACTCCATTCTACGTTCATGTTCAACCGCTAGACTTAAGGTGGAATACAAAGCAGAAGGATAACCGGAAGCACCATAAAGTGGCAACCCGGCTCTAGCCCTAACCTTGTTCAAATATTGGGCATCCCCACTTGCCTCTGTGAGTAGCAACAAAACATCGGCATACCGTAAAATCATAAAATTGTTGTTACAAGCTTCTGCTCCACCATCAAGTGCAGCAGTAAGGTCAACCCATTTTTTATTAAACTTGATTGGAACAAAAGTACCCGCCTTAGTATACCCAAGGTTAAAAGAAGCATCCTTTCTGCTATCTCCTGTTTCATATTCATTGAATAAATCATCGGTCACCATATTCATACCTCCTCCATATTTTGTGATAGCAAAATTTTCGAAAGGTGCAAATGCCGGCCAAAAACTACTGTATGGATTTCCTACCCCACCCTGATACTGAATTTCAAAAATTGATTCTTTGGTATTTTTTTGAGAAGCCGTATTACCCCATAATGAAGTGAAACTTGGTAATAAATCATATTTACTTGTGCCGTAGGTATCCACTACTTCTTTTAAAACCTGAGCTGCTGTTACCTTATCCCCCATGGTTAGGTAAACCTTACCTAATAAACTTTTGGCAGCACCTTTACTAGCCCTTCCTTTTGCTGGTTCACTCCCTGGCTCTGAAAGATCGGTGGCTGCAGCTTTTAGGTCATCGGTAATAAGTTTATAAACATCAGCCTTAGGGGAACGCTTCATTGCATATGCCTCTTCTCCCACTATCGGTTTGGTTACTAATGGAAGATCGCCAAATAATTGTACTAGGTTAAAATAATAGAGTGCCCTTAAAAACTTCATTTCTCCAATCACTTGCTTCTTATAGGAATCATCCAAAGAAGCCCCAGCAATTTTATCGATTACAATATTTATCTGATATAAAGATTTGAAATGATCTTCCCAAAATATCAGCACACCTGAATTGGCACTAGCAATGGTATAGTCCCTAAAAGACTGTTGATCTACAATGGTAAAAGAACCAGATATAGCCAAGGTAGAAACCGTCACATTATCAGACATCAATTCACCCGTGAATGACATTGCACCTTTAGGAGCATATATTGTGTAGAGAGTCGAATAAGCTGAATTGACAGCAAGTTCAAAATCAGCCTTAGTTTTGAAAACCGCATTTGAGTTAGCATTTGAAATTGGAGCCAGCTCAAGAAATGATTTCTTACAAGCGCCCAACAACATGGTGGTGAGCAGGATGAATGTTATATTCTTAATTTTCATTTGATTATTTTTTTTAAGTCAGCAATAATTAAAAATCCATTTTAACCCCAAATGTTAATATGAAAGGTATTGGGTAGGCTCCATAATCGGCTCCTAGCAATAAACCAGAAGGATTGGTAGCACTTCCCCCATTTGCACCTGGAACCGAGGAAGTTCCAACAGAATAAGTACTATTTTGAGGATCAAATCCTACATAGTTACTGAATACATGAACATTCTCTGCATTGATATAAACCCTTGTTTCTTTTATTGGAGTCTTCTTGAAAATAAATCCGGGAAGTCTATAAGAAGCTCTCAGGTTTTTAATTCTTACAAAAGTGCCATCTTCCATCCAGTAATTAGAATACCCCTGAATATAGGTAGCTTTACCAAGGGCAGTAGCTGGGAAGACTGCATAAGGCTTAAATGTTTTACCATCACCTGGGTCTTGTTCTGATTTCCAATAATTATTTACGGATGCATAAGAGTTGCGACTATCATTCCAAAACTTGCTAAACCTTGTTTGCTGGTTCCATATTTCATTGCCAAAAACCCCTTGCAACATAAAGGACAATTCTAAACCTTTATACTTAATCGTATTCGTTAAGCCTGCGGAAAAATCGGCCTGATAGTTGCCCAAAATAGCCATGTCATCGGAACTTATTTTTTTATCACCATTTACATCCCGTATTTTAGGATCGCCCGGTACAGCTCCAGGATAAGATACCGAATTTGTAATCTGTGTCTGGTTATTATAAAGACCATCAAAAATATACCCTTTATAGTTAGACAAAGGTTGTCCAACTTGAGTAACAAAATATCCCCACTCGTTAATTTCAATCGGAGCATCGTTAGGTCCTAATTTCAACACTTTATTTCTGTTAAGTGAAATATTGAAATCAGTAGTCCAGTTGAATGCACCACTCACAATATTTTTAGTTGAAATATTTAATTCAATCCCCTTGTTTTGCATACTACCAATATTGGTAAGTTGCGTTGTAAACCCAGTATAAGCTGGAACCGGCACATTTAACAACATATCATTCGTTACAGATTTATATGCATCCAATGTTACATTCACCCTGTTTTTAAATAAAGCAAGGTCGATACCGATATTATACTGACTTGTTTTTTCCCACTTAAGATTAGGATTGGAAATACTAATGGTGCGAAGCCCATTCACAACAGTACTAGCATTTACGTAACTAGAGGTACCAAGTAAGGAAACTGATCCGTAATTTGGAATAAGGTTATTTCCAGTCTGTCCATAACTAAGGCGCAATTTTAAATTAGAAACCGCACTGATCCCTTTCATGAATTTTTCATCTGAAACCAACCATGCTCCCGATACGGATGGGAAATTACCCCATTTGGAGTTGATACCAAATCTTGAACTACCATCACGACGTATGGTGGCATTTAAAAAATACTTGTTTTTATATCCATAACTCACCCTGCCTAAAACAGATAGCAAAGACCATTCCTCTGCAAAATTT
>CANJAW010000373.1:0-3131 GCA_947472215.1 Chitinophagaceae bacterium | reverse complement strand
CATTGGCCATTATCATTAAAACACCTCCTTTATAAACCCATTTAGCTATTTCATCCGCTGTATTCTTGGTCATAAAATTAGGATTTTTCGACTCCTCCTTAGTATCTGCATCAACAATAATATACACGCTAGCATCTTTTAAATTCTTTGCTGTAGGGGATGATTTAAGGGTTTGAATATCCGCACCTTTAGTCTTGAAAATTTCTCCCAATTGAGAAAATCCACTCATGGCTGTATCGGTCCATAAATAATGAAAGGGTAAACCAGTTTTAGAATGTACTTCATTATTGAAATAATTATCTAACAATACCTGCTTTTGTCTATACTTTTCAATGATGGGTTTTCCAATTTCAACACCATCCACATTGAATAAAAAATGATTAGGTAGCATCGTTGGATTATAATATTGTAATCTTTGCTCATGGATAAGATCTGCTTTCACCCCTAATTTTCCAGCTAACGTATTTACCGATATATCAACTATTCCATTCTGCTCCTTTACAACTACCGCTGCCTTTAGAATAGATTCTTTGAATTTTAAAAAATCTGCAGTACTCTTAATACCTTCTGTTGTCTTCCACCACATAGCAATTCTACCATTTCCATTGTTGGGATGCTTCAGTGTAAAGCGGATGGCCTTATTTTGTTTTATTGAAAAAGAGGAACGAGTGGACAAATACTGGAAACCATCATTGAATAAGTAAGCGGATTCGGTTTTATCAGCATTGTCCCATAAAATCCGAAAAGCAACTCCCACATCTTCAAATCGGGCAATAAATGTATTGGTTGAATCAAAAGCAATTTTGTCGCCGTTGTTGGGTACATCTATTTTTTTATTACCCAACCATATTTCATCAAAATTATTGGGAAGAATAACGGTTGAATTCAAATAATCCTTGATGCAATTGTGATCTTTTTTACCATCAACTAGCATTACAAACTCTCCTTTATTTTGAGCAACTTGAATAAATGGCATCAAATGTCTTGTTTTAGCCCATCCCCCGTTGGCAGGATAATTGGCAGGCATTAAATACTTCAATTTTGCACCTTTCCCTTCAGCACCCCAGGTTCCATAAGGGTCATCTCTGCCTTCCATGACATAAGTAATATTAGGCATTTCAGGTATGGTAGGACTACTAAGATAAATTGCAAAAGATTTATCATCGGGACTATAAGCCTGGTTAGATGAGGCAATGGAAACTTTTTTTCCTACAAAATCACAAGAATAACTATAATCCAAGCTATCCCAGCGTTGTACTATAAATCTATTATTTCGTTTCATAAGCCCCTTTTGAAATGGAGTAAGGCCAAATTCTCTTAGTGCAGAATAACAAACTTGCCTAAACAATTCATTGTTGTTGTCTTTACCTCCCAACAGCGGATTAAAATAATTCTCCAACAAATCGCGACTAAATACTCTGTTGTAATCACGGCTATGTGCACCCGCAAGAATGCCAGCACTAGGATTATAATGCGAACATAAATCAGTTATTAAAAATTCAAGTGCAACTGAAGCCTTTTTTTTAATGTCCGCATCATTGATGTACTTATGAAGTAAAAGCAACGATTCAATGGCCACACCTGCATAGGTAGGACTATCATATTCACGATTACCATTTCGGGCAATTTGATTGAGCCAGCTATTAAAACATTGCCTGCCTTCCTCTAAAACAGCCGGTTGATTATAGACTTGCCCTATAGACACAAGATTCCAGATTTTCATCAAATAAATGTTCGTATAAGAAACCCTTACGAACTGATTTCGAGCCCCTTTTATTCCTAATGAAAAAATTTCACTTAGTGTTTTATTGGCTTCTGCAGATAGTCGATCGTTAAATAATATTTTAATAAGGATGGCAGATTGCATACAAAACTCAACATTATTGCCATCACCGATATCGTTACCAGTTTCATTCCAACCCCAAAAAATATTGCCATAGCTTTTACCTGCTGTAGGATCGTCAATCATCCTTGTTTGCACTTTTTTTAGCACCGCCACTACTTGTTCATCTTTAAGAAACCTTGTATCCAATGCATCTAATAAAAATGTAAAACAACTGCGGACACCTATTAGTGGCGGATTTTTCTGAAACGCATCCCACTGATTTTTTAAATTGACCAATCTTTCTGAAGGATTAGGCACTGCAGGAATTATCAAGGATTGACTGCTTTGAGCATTGCCCAAATAATGAACGGCAAAAAATAATGTAGAAAAAAATATTTTTTTCATTTTTGGTTTATGAAATGATAGAAAAAAAAATTAATTATTTTATAAATTGATGAGCAAAGTAAATATACTTATCCCAATCATATGCTAGAATATCGTGTTTTCCGTTTCTAATATGATAAGATACTTGGCCAACAATGGGATCTTCTAACTTAGGAAAAATAGTAGTTTCAATGCCTTTTAATCCATAAAGTTTATACACATCCGTTGCGTAAAAAGCAGACAAATATTCACTCTTAGGGTCTGCCCACTGATCTTCGGATGCACTGGCAACATATAATGGACGAGGTGCCACCATAGCAAGTACCATATGCTGGTCGAAAGGTAAAGTTGATTCATGATCGCTATATTTCTTGAAATTACCACAAGTCCATCGCGGAAAACGAGCATTCACTTTTGTAATGGTTTCACCTGCTTTGCCTCTTGAAATAGACGCACCACAGCAACCAGAACAACTAGAAATAACACCTGCAAAACGTTGATCTAATGCCCCTGCCCACAAAGCAGCCTTACCCAATCGGGAGTGTCCCATAACAATCACCTTTTTTGCATCCATATTATTATCCGTTTGGAAATAATCGAGCGCTCGTGATAAACCCCAAGCCCATCCTGCAAGCCCCCCCCATTCATCGCTGGTGGGTTGCAATTGGTTTGGCTTATAAAACAAAGGATAAATTCCTATTGAAAAATCATTTCTGTCTGGAGCTATATCCCAATAATACATTGTTGCCACTCCACATCCAGACTGGATAATCGTTTCAACAGGCCAATTAGCAGATTCAACCCCCCTTTCCTTTGATGGTCCATTCCAGGCTTTAGCAATATGGATAGATGAATCTCTGTTGATTGTATGATTCCCACTAAAATTATATCCTAGAAATGTAACAAATGATTTTTTTCCTTT
>CANJAW010000372.1:0-3145 GCA_947472215.1 Chitinophagaceae bacterium | reverse complement strand
TGGGTGCCCGAATTCCAGGAATTCACGTATCCTGCCCCCATCGTGGTTCATGAAGTTGCTAGAAAAAGATGTCTAGAAGTTTATGGAAAGGCATTAAAAAAATAATCAGCTTATTGGTTTATTAGCAATATCAATATGGCAATAGTTAGTAGCACAATTGAATAGAGATAAAGTGATTGAAGCTTTATTTTTTCTTTGCCTAAAAAAAACAGGCAAATAAGCGGTAAAGTGAATAACATAGCCAGATTGGGAAGCCAAACTATTTCATAAATAGCTCCTACAAGTGCAAATCGGTAGACATTGATTAATTCTCCCAGCATCCAAAATAACGACACCTCTATACTCAGCATGAATACTACTTTACTTTTGGTTGAATGGCTAATTTTTTTAAATTGTTCCAGCATAGTTTTTATTTATTCATCAACAAATTAATTTTTTATAGGGCTAAAAAAATATCCTCCATGTTTTTTAGATTTGCTCCCAATTGGTTTGGGTGAAGTTGAAGAAGTTTTAGAATAGCACTTTTACCAATGTCACCCAGCTGAAGCGAATACTCATTTACATACAAATCGATGTGCTGGCGCATTACGGGCTCGCTCATTTCTTGCGCATGGCTTCGGATATAATCATTGAGCAAGGGGTAATTTGAAAATGCGTATTCAATACTTTTTTTAATCAATTTATCTATTGTTTTTTGTGTAGCAATGTCAATTTCTTTTTTTATTACTATTCCTCCCAAAGGTATGGCATTGCCAGTTTTTTGCTCCCAATAATCACCGAGGTCAATTACTTTTTTAAGGCCCTTGGCTTCATAGGTAAATCTGTTTTCATGAATAATTACCCCTAAGCCCTTGTTGGCTACAACAAAGTTTTCAATTTCATCATAGCGCAGAAAAATCTTGTTTTTGGCTTGTGGATAAGCCATCGAAAATAGCAGGTGTGCGGTAGTGTTTTCGCCAGGAATAGCTACTAATAAATCTTCTATCGGCTGGTTAATATTTGTTGAAGTGGAAATTAATAAGGGGCCTACGCCTTTACCTAGGGCACTACCACTGTTTAATACCTTGTATTTATCCAAAACCAATGGAAGAACTCCATAACTGAGTTTTGTGATGGCCAGTTTCCCTTCCTGTGCCCATTGATTGAGGGTTTGCACATCTTCAAGAACCACTTCAAATTCCAACCCATTTGTATCGATCTTGTGATTAACCAAGGCGTCAAAAATAAACGTGTCGTTGGGACAGGGGGAGAAGCCGAGGGTTAGTTTCATGTCGATAGCTTTCGGGGAATTGTTCATTTTTGAGTTGCTACTTTCCGGATTCACTTGTAAACCCGGCAATCATTTTTTTTAGTTCAATATTCAAATTACTGACTGCTTCTTTAATCTTCCATTTGCTTTTATCCCTTTCACCCACCCAATTAGAAATACCTCTTATCTGAATAAAGGGAATTTTTTGCTGCAAACAAACATAATGTAATGCTGCCCCTTCCATACTTTCTATTTCAGGGGAAAAGCTCATAATCGACTGCTGGTTCTGTTGCGGTCGATCGCTTACTTTATTTACCGTAATTGCCTTTACGGCCTTTAATGTTGAAGGGGCAGTAAACGGAGTTGGATTCATTAGCCACCCATCAATGAAGGGAAATTCATCTTTGTCCATAAAATCCGTTTGAAAAATAGGGGTGAACACTTCTTTTTGTTCCATTCCTAGATCTCCAAATGTATCCTGCTTTACCAATACCACTTCACCCAATAGTAGCTTGTCGGAAAATGCCCCTGCAATACCTGCCTGTATTATTAGGTTGGGTTGTATTTGTTGTACTGTTTTTTGTAAATGGTACAGCGTAGCTGGAACGCCTACCCCTGTAATGAGCACATCAATGGCCGTATTTTCAGCTATAAAAGGTTCAATTTCAAGTTTTGTAGCGGCTATCAATAAAATTCGCATGGTACAAATTTCGGCTATAGTCTTCATATTTTGGTATTTTGGGACTACCTTTGCCGAAATTTTCAGAAAAGCCAATGGTTTACATTACCCGCATAGAACATTTCAACGCAGCTCACCGACTTTTTAATCCAAATTGGACTAGAGAGAAAAATGAGGAGGTATTTGGAAAATGTGCGAATGAGAACTGGCATGGGCATAATTTTGAGCTATATGTCACATTAAAAGGGGAGCCTAATCCTGATACAGGTTTTGTTTTTGATGTTAAAAAATTAAGCATTATTGTGCAACAGCACGTGATTGATAAGCTAGATCATAAAAACCTCAATTTAGATGTTGATTTTATGTCAGGGAAATTATGCTCCATTGAAAACCTAGTAATAGGTATTTGGGAGCAGTTAGTGCCGCATTTACCTAGGGAAGTATACTTGCATAGCCTCAAATTATATGAAACTCCCCGAATTTTTGTTGAATACTTCGGTAATTAATTTTCTGAAGGTTGCTTTTTTATTTGGTTACCATAAACAATTGGTAACTTCAGATGTTAGTAGTTTCAAGAGTTGATGTGTTTGAACAGCAGACTTCTGTTATAACCTTCAGTATTAAACGTTCTAAACTGTTTTCATTTTTTTATAGTTTAAATGTTATTGCTATTGTTTTAACCCCTCAAGTTTTAATTTAATTCAGTTATGAATAATAAGGTATCAGTTTTTAGAAGTGAGCATTTCAACGCAGCCCATAGGTTACATAACCCAGATTGGGATGCGCTGACCAATGCTAGTGTATTTGGAAAATGTAACAACCCTCATTTTCATGGGCACAATTACGAATTGGTGGTAAAAGTTACAGGGGTGCCTAATGAAGCTACCGGTTATGTGTATGATATGAAATTATTAAGTGAGCTCATACAGCGATATGTATTAGAAAGGTTTGATCATAAAAATCTAAATGAAGATACCATTGAGTTTAAAAAGCTCAATCCCAGTGCAGAAAATATTGCAATAGTGATCTACAATATTTTGCGAGAAAAATTAGATTCGACGCTCGACTTGCAAATTCGTTTATATGAAACCGAAAGGAATTTTGTTGAGTATCCCGTTAATTAAATTTGAAAAAAAAGACCAATGGCTTATAAAAAAATTGAACAATACGATCAGCCTGTTACAGAGGGGTTGATAAAAAATTACACAGAAATATTG
>CANJAW010000371.1:0-3188 GCA_947472215.1 Chitinophagaceae bacterium | reverse complement strand
TTTATTTCTAGCATCTTCAATATATGCACCTGTTACAGTTCGGATGATGCTTTGATTTTGTTTTAATAAGTCAAAAACAGAGAGTTTTAACTCCGCCGCCTTTTTCTTCCAGAATTTTTTACCGATTCCAGCATTCCACAACCAAAAGTTCTGGTTAAGGCCATCTGTTAAGCCACTATACACTTGATTTGCGAGATCGTTTTGTACAAACCAACCCTTTTTACTTAATAAATTGAGCTGGATTCCTGCTGTTTGGTTTACATATTTGGTTGTAGAACTATTAAAAGAAATTGTTTGAGCGGTACTAAAATTGGCGTTGTAAGAAACATTAAAATCGACCCACTCGCTGATATTGCTTGCTAGTACGATTCCGCCATTATAGGAATAGTTATTGGTGATGGTTGAATGATAATTGGCTAATCCAGGTAGTTTCGCATAGCCGAACCCCGTATTCAAATTCATGGTTGATTTAATTACTTTTATTGGCATACTATAGGTAAAATAGGCTCGTAAACTTTTATATCCATCTAGGTTAACAGATTTTGTTAACTGTGAACCTCTTTTAATAGTAAGGTTTTGCTGAATCGTCGAATCTGCGGTAGCAATGTAAGTTGCATTAGCAATAAAGTCGCTGGCGGTTTGCAGGTACAAATTGGTAAATAAGCTTCTGCTGGTTTTTGAATTGATAAAAGTATATCTAAGCGAAAGATATTGGGTGAATGATTGCTTAAGAGTAGGATTTCCACTGCTAATTCTTAAAGGATTGGAAATATTAACCACATCCTGTAATTGAGTTACCGTTGGGAATACAGTATATGCTTTGTAGTACAAACTAGCATTACTCTTTTGAGAGAGCTTTTTGCGCCACATAGCATTGGGTAATATATTAGAAAATGATTGATGTACATTGGAAGTCGTAGGGAAAATTCGCTGACTCTCTAAAGTAGAATGTTGCAAATTAGCACCAAAAGAAAGTTGTTCATCCCGACTTTGACCTAACCTATAGCTGACACCGGTATTATTGGTAGTAATGGTATTTTCGAATTGATTGGATAAAACAGGGTCAAACTTTGAGTAAGCGAAACCATCAAATAAAAAGGTTTGTTGATCGGTCTCATTCTTTTGTATTGATGGGGTGTATTCAACCTGAACCTGACCTTTTTTACCAACGGGTTCAGTGTAAGAGATGTTGAGTCCAATGGTATTTCCATTGGCGGGATTATCATAAAATTGATTTTGAAGTGAATCGCTTGTAATAGCATATTTAAAAAATCGGTATTTGGCATCTGTGTAACTTTCCCCATTGTTTTTAGTAAAAGTGGTATTGATACCAAGCGAAATAGATCGGCCCCTTTTTGGAAAACCGTGGCGAAACATAATACTGTTCTTGATATAGTAGCCCAATTTATCTGCCCTTCTGTTAGTAAGGGATGTATTAAGAGAGTCGTTGGTGCCGTAGTAGTTTTGCGCAGTTGAAAGCGAAGAAGAGTTATTGTTCTGAAAATTAATACTCGGAATAATATAGATGGTATTGACCGAATCTAATTTGTACTCCACCCGCAGATTGATTCGGTGATTGTCATTTTTAGAAAGAGAATGGCTGTTTTGTAAACTGAACTGATTTTTTGGATTGAAAAAAGTCTCTGTATTTACTAAAGCCTCATTGTAATTATTACTATTATTATAAAAATAGCTGCCGCTAACCTGAAGCTTTTTTGTAAACTGGTTACTATAATTAATGCCGAGCGCATTGGTTTTGCTTATACCATTCGCTTGACCAATTATAAAATCCTCAGTCCCTCCGCCATATCCGCTGTAACCACCGCCAGAGCTCCCTCTGCTGCTACTGCCACCTCTGCTGCTACTGCTACCTCTACTGCTGCTACTGCTACTGGTAACACCCAGTAAATCTTGGGAACCAAAATTTTGTTGGTTAATATTATTAAAATTGCCTATTAATGTGATGCGCCTGGAGCCCTTAAAAAAGCTGACATTTCCACCGCTGCTATATCTTTCATTAGAACCACCTGCATAAAGCCGTCCAAACTGACCGTTTTTGATGCCTGATTTGGTTACGATATTCAACGCTTTCACAGAATTTCCATCATCAAATCCGGTAAGCATCGCTTGGTCGCTCAATTTATCAAATACCTGAATTTTATCCACCACTTCCGATGGCATATTTTTTAGCGCTGCAGATGCATCATCCCCAAAAAAATCCTTTCCATCGATGGTAACTTTTTTTACTTGTTCCCCTTGGGCGGTCACAGTACCATCTCTGGCAACTGTAATTCCAGGCATTTTTTTAATCAGGTCCTCTGTGGTAGCATCAGGGTTTACTTTGAACTGGCTGGCACTAAATTCTGCTGTATCACCTTTCAGTATTACTGGCGGTGTTTTGGCAACAATGGTTACCCCCTCTAGCTCCTTTCCTTGCTTTTTAATGGAGATGGAGCGTAGCTCCTTCATTCCTTCTATAGTAGTTATTTCTTTTCTAAATTTTTCGTAGCCAATAGAGCTAATTTCAATAACAAACCCGCTCTTTCCCAAAATAGGCAATAGGAACCGTCCTTTTGTATCGGTTACAGTGGACTTGATTCCAGCTTTGGAACTATCTTTTTTAAAAAAAACGGTCACTGTAGCGCCTATAACAGGCAACTTGTCCTCATCTCTAACAATACCCCTGTTGGAAGGGCTTTGGGCTAGCAAGGTTATTCCAAAAAGCAGTGAAAAAAGGGATAGCCCTACAAATCGCATCATATAATTTATTTATCTACCTTATAAGACGCCTAAGTATATAATAACAGTCGAAATGTTTAATCTTTTTCTCTTTGGTAGTTGGCTGGGTGAACAGGGAAGCTGTCATTCATATTTGAAATAGCATTATTTTGAACTATGAAGATTTATATTATTGGCAGAAATTCCTTTCATTCGTAGGCAAAATCATATTGTTTAATTTTTTACTTATATTTTTTCATATTTAGTAAACTAAATTTATTTCTTCAAAAAATAACATTTCTTTTATCTACTAAATCCTTCTAAGTGGGGGATTTGTTATTTTAGAACGTAAATTTGTATCAGTTTTTCATAGGATATTGGATTTTAAAGCGGAGCGGGATTTCTATCCCGGCTCCTTTTTTATTTTTAAATAAGCGCCAATTTTTTAGTCAGATCCTTAGTTAACATAT
>CANJAW010000370.1:0-3188 GCA_947472215.1 Chitinophagaceae bacterium | reverse complement strand
TAAGTTTAACTGTAACTAGCATTGATGGCTGCTCCAGCAAAATCAGCCAGGCTTTCTTTGTTAATGCTAGCAATCCTACTGCTGATTTTACGGTGGGTAATGCCGCTGCTTTGTGTGCCAACGATTCCGTATCGATCACTAATATTTCTTCGGTATTTCCTGGCTCTGTAACCAAGGTAGAAATATATTGGGATAACCTTGGAGCACCGACCGTATTTCAATTAGACGATTTTCCCGCAATTGGCAAAATCTACAAACATTTATATCCTAATTTTCAATCACCCCTGACCAAAAATTTTATCATCCGTCTAAGGGCTTATTCCGGCGGTATTTGTGTGAAGGATAAATTACAATCGATTACCGTCAATGCTGCGCCCAGGGTAAAGTTTACGAGTATTCCCAGCACTTGTCTAGACGCTTTGCCTTTTCAAATTACCCAGGCCTCAGAGATTGGTGGAGTTCCTGGTTCATTTAAATTTAGTGGTCCGGGAATTTCAAATACAGGAATTTTCAGTCCGGCTATAGCAGGAGCAGGCACGCATACCATTTTATATACTTATACTTCTTCGGTTGGGGGTTGTGTAGATACGATAACTCAGCGGATTATTGTATTGGCAGCTCCTATAGCCAACTTTACCTTTGACCTACCAGCCTGTGAAACCAACAATATACTTTTTAATAGTACTGCTACAGCTTCGGTAGGTACGCTGACCACCTTTGCCTGGAATTTTGGAGATGGATCTTCGGCTGTGATAAAAAATACACCTGTTTCATTTGCACATATTTTTGCAGCAGCGGGTGATTATTCAGTTGCCTTGAAAGTTACCACTTCCAATGGTTGTGTGAGTTCTGTAAAACAATTACTGGTCGCCGTTAGGCCTCAGCCTAAACCTAATTTTTCGGTACCTACCTCCGCCTGTTTACCTGTTGCGGCAGTACCCTTCAGTAATTTAACTACGATTGCTGATGGTACTGAAAATGCGTTGACATATGCCTGGTCTTTTGATGATCCAATCAGTGGGGTAAATAATAGCTCTGTTGCTAAAGCCCCAACACATGTTTATACTTCCACTGGTTCCTATAATGTAAATCTCAAAGTTACTAGTGGAAATGGTTGCGTGGATGACACTACGATTGTATTGAATTCCATCCATTCACAGCCTGCAGCTTCATTTAGCAGTGATTTACCAAGTGTTTGTTTGGGTAATGGGGTTACATTTTCTGATATGGTGAGCGGTTTAGATGGTGTCGCTACAGCATGGAATTGGGATTTTGGAGATGGACAGCAGGACCGAACCAGCAATCCGGTGCATTTATACAATACTGCAAGTACTTTTGATGTAAGCCTATCAATTACCAATAATTTTGGCTGCAATAGTGATACCATCACAAAGTTATATACGGTGTATCCTAATCCTACTGTTGACGTAGGACCAGATAGAGTAGTGCTAGAAGGAGGCTCACTAGTCTTGCCATCCACTGTATCCGGCAAAGAACTTCAATATTTATGGACACCTGCTTTGTATTTGAATTCGGCCACCAACCCAACTCCAACTGTTATCAATCCCTTAACAGATATCGGTTACACTTTGACTATAACGGCAAAGGGTGGTTGCACAGCAACTGATAGTCTATTTATTAAGATTTTGTCGGCCGTTAAAGTGCCTAATTTGTTTTCACCTAATGGCGATGGTATCAACGATAGGTGGTTAATAAAATATTTAGATTCGTATCCCGATTGTAGCTTACAAGTATTTACAAGGAACGGCCAACTGGTATACGAATCAAGGCAATATAGTGATGCTACTGCATGGGACGGCACATTAAAAGGCAAACCATTACCATTTGATACCTACTATTACATTTTACAACCCGGAAGTGGCCGGAAGCCGATTACAGGTTATGTCACAATTGTAAAATAGCTATCAACTTATTAAGCAGTATTCATGAAAAAAATACCTTTTTTATTGTTTCTTATTTTTATGAAGATGCTGGTATTTTCTCAGTCAAAGCCCTATTATTCGCAGTATATTTTGAATAATTATATTCTAAATCCAGGGGTTGCCGGTATAGAAAATTATACGGATGTAAAATTGAGTTACCGAAATCAATGGGCGGGTATTGAGGGAGCACCAGTCACTACTTATTTTAGTATTCATGGTCCAATAGGGAAGTCAGATTTTAGAACCTCGGCCACCTCCTTTGAAGTGCCAGGTGAAAATCCACGGGGAAGGCAGTTTTCCGATAATTACACCGCACCCGATGCCCACCATGGTGTTGGTATTACTGCCGTCAATGACAAAACTGGGTTTATTAATCGTTGGTCTGCTTATGGTTCTTATGCCTATCACCAACCTATAAGTGTGGCCACTACGCTGTCTGCAGGAATAAATATGGGAGTTACGGGTTTAAATCTGGATAGGACAAAGATTAATTTTGCTGACTTAGATCCCAATGATCCTGCCATTGGATTGATCAATGGGGATGTGAAAATTATCAAGCCAGAGCTAGGGGCGGGATTATGGCTTTATGGTGCCGATTACTTTGCTGGCATATCTGTACAAAACATTGTTCTCGGAAATGTGAAATTTACTGCAGGGGATAAGAATGGAAATTATTTTTCACCTAACTATTTTTTAACAGGTGGATATCGGTTTTTTCTAACCGATGAAGTGAGTGTTCTTCCATCTGTAATGATACAATACATGCAGCCGCAATTATATGGTCTTCATTCCAATGTTAAATTCCAATATCTTGACGAGCTTTGGTTAGGGGGTAGTTATCATTTTGCTGATCTAGTTACTGGCTATTCTGCTATGGCAGGATTCAATATTTCCAATACATTCAATATAAGCTATGCTTACGAAAACTCCATTGGTTCTCAGTTTAAAATTTTCACCAAAAATACCCATGAAATTGTAGTGGGTTTTTTATTGGGTAATAAATTCGGAGATTTTTGTCCTAGAAATGTTTGGTAGTGTATGAATGGATACTGTCAGTGATTGTATATTGAAATATAGGTAGTCTTACTAATTATTTTAATTCAATCAATCATTTAATAACAAATCCATTGTTAGTATTTACGATGGTACCGCTGAAAAAACAGTTTTCAAAACTAGCCCATCCTGTCATTTGTAGCGGGTCACTGCTGCCATAATATCGAAACATACAGTCTTCAAATTTAATAT
>CANJAW010000369.1:0-3226 GCA_947472215.1 Chitinophagaceae bacterium | reverse complement strand
CCCTTATTCACTAATGTTCACAAAATTTATATAAAAGAAGTGGCTTCCATTTTTTGCACGGGAAAATCTTTCCCTGTTTTTACAGAGCAAAATAAGGTGTTGATGGCAGCATGTACTTACGGTAAAGGGTATGTTTTTGCAATAGGTGATCCCTGGATATATAATGAATACATCGGTCACTGGATGCTGCCAGCTGATTTTGACAATACCCAGGCAGCAAATAATTTAGTGGATATACTGCTAAAAAAATCAGCTAATCGGAATATTGAATAATCTCGCTGACTTTAAATGAAAGGCTTATAGTAAGGATGTAGTTGGCTTATTGTAAGTATTTATGAAAACAAATACAAAGTATCATCGATACTATTAAAGATTGTGTTAATTTTAAAAATCATTATTAAATCAATGTTGTATGAAAAGAAAAGAATTTATCAAAGCCAGTTCTGCTGCTTTAGCTGCAGTAGCTGGTTGTGCAATTATCCCATCCTATGTGTTGGGTAAATCTTTCGGTCACGTGGCACCCAGTGATAAGGTCAATCTGGCCTGTTGTGGAATAGGCAATAGAGGAGGGGAACTTCTCAACTCTTTGTATAAAACCGGCTTAGTCAATATTGTAGCCCTTTGTGATGTGGATATGGGAGCTCCCCATACCCTTGAAAATATGCAGAAATTCCCTAATGCTCGGCGCTTTCAGGATTTTCGGGAAATGTTTGATAAAATGGGTAACCAGTTTGATGCCATTTCAGTTGGTATTCCGGATTTCTCGCATTTTCCTGTTACGATGTTGGGAATGTCTCAGGGTAAACATGTATATGTGGAAAAACCAATGGCTCATAGTTTCCATGAAATCTCCTTAATGATGAAGGCAGAGAAAAAACATAAAGTTGCTTGCCAAATGGGAAATCAAGGGCATTCTGAAGAAAATTATTTTCAGTTTAAGTCATGGACCGAAGCAGGCATTATAAAAGATGTTACAAAAATCACCGCTTTCATGAACAATGGACGCCGTTGGCATGGGATGAAAGTTTCAGATTATCTTCCATCGCAGCCTATACCTACTACCTTGGATTGGGATAAATGGCTTTCTACTGCGCAGTTTAAAGATTATAACAAAGGATATATTAATGGAGATTGGAGATCTTGGTTTGAGTTTGGTAATGGTGCATTAGGAGATTGGGGCGCACATATTTTTGATACAGCCCATCAGTTTTTAAAATTGGGATTACCTACCGAAGTGGATCCAATTTATATGGAAGGACATAGTACACTGATATTTCCTCAAGGCTCAACTTTGGTATTTAAATTTCCAAAACGAAATAATATGCCTGCGCTAGAACTAAGTTGGTATGACGGTTTTAACAATAAACCTCCTCTGCCTGAATTTTATGGTGAACCAGTAAGAGCTAAAAATATTCCACCTCCGACAGCAGGTAATAACACCAAAAGGTATCCAGGAAAAGTTATCTATGGTAAAGACCTAACTTTTAAAGGTGGTTCTCACGGATCAGCACTGGAAATTATTCCTTCCGAAAAAGCTAAGGATATGGCATCTTCGCTGCCAGTAGTACCGGAGAGTCCATCTAATCATTTCGCTAATTTCCTTAAAGCTTGTAAAGGTGAAGAGAAATGCCGTTCTTCTTTTGATATAGCAGGCCCGTTGAGTCAGGTGATGGCCCTTGGAGTATTGGCACAAAGACTGAATACTAAACTTGTTTTTGACAGTCACACGAATAAAATAACCAATAGTTCGGTGGGTAATGAATTGCTTGTTGGGCCTCCTCCAAGAAAAGATTGGGAGCAATTTTACAAAATGTAGTACTCGATTATTTTTTTATTATCAATAGGACCGATAAATGTCATTCACCTGATTTATTTATCGGTCCTTTTCTAAGTTATAAAAATAGACTACAATCGGCCTATTTATTTTACCAGCGGTTTTTAATTGCTTTATGCACAATTCAATTGTCAATACCTCCCCTTAAGTTAAAATGACACTTATGAAAACATTATTTTTTTCAATCGGTTTACTGGTGAGTTTTCTGTCTTTTGGTCAGCAGAATCCCATGACGCTTTGGTATAGCAAACCAGCCCAAAAATGGACCGATGCTTTACCAGTAGGAAATGGCCGATTGGGCGGAATGGTTTACGGTGGTTTTAGGCAAGAACATATTCAATTAAATGAAGAAAGTGTTTGGGCTGGCTCACCCGTAAACAATAATAATCCAGGGGCTAAAACTCATCTCAAAGAAATACAGACTGCGATATTCAAGGGAGATTATAAAACCGCTCGTAAATTATCAAATCAATATTTAGTAGGTACACCTCCCAATATACGTTCCTATCAACCACTGGGTGATTTATTTATCAATTTTCACTGGAAAGGAGTACCCACTAGCTATCAACGTTCATTAAATATTCAAACAGGAATTGCTACAACTGAATATACGATTGATGGCAATAAAATTGTACAAGAAATTTTTGTATCCGCTCCGCAAAATATGATGGTCATTAGCATTCAATCAGAAAAACCATTTGATGCCGATATGCTTTTGTCTCGTCAATTTAATGCAGATTATGAAACCGGCGGAAATAAAAATAGAAAAATCGATGGCATCTCGTTAGGGGAAAATTATTTCCAATTTCAAAATGGGTTATCTTATTATACTGGCCAAATCATTGATCCTGTTTCAGTAGCACAAGGTCCGGCTGGTAAGCATATGCGCTATGCAGCTGCTATGAAAATTATTTCACATTCTGGTGTTCAAACCCCCATTGTGTCAGATACTGCAACGGGCTTTCAATTGGTGGGTACAAAAAATCTGGTAATGGTAATAACAGGAGCAACAGATTATAATATCAACAAATTAGATATGGATCGTTCAATCAATCCATTAGCTACTTGTAAACAAATTTTCGCTAAAGCGAGTAGCTACAATGCAGCATCACTCAAGAAAATGCATATACAAGATCATGCGTCTTTTTTTAATCGAGTATCGTTTTCACTAGGAGATGACATCAACAGTCAATATCCAACGGATGAACGATTAGCGCATTTGCGTGATGGGAAAATTGACAATGGCTTAGTTGCTTTATACTATCAATATGGTCGTTATTTATTAATGGGATCTGCTAGAAAGCCAGGTCGATTACCTGCTAACCTGCAAGGAATTTGGAATGATTTATACGATGCGCCTTGGAATGCAGATTTTCATACCAATATCAATTT
>CANJAW010000368.1:0-3235 GCA_947472215.1 Chitinophagaceae bacterium | reverse complement strand
TATCGCTTGTCGTCTAACCATACCCGTTCAGCACCCCAATACACATCTTCTTGAGGCTCCCAAACATCCTCACGTCCGCCAGAGAAACCAAAAGTAGCAAAGCCCATCGACTCCAATGCGCAGTTGCCTGCAAGAATCATCAAATCAGCCCAAGAGAGTTTTTTGCCATATTTTTTTTTGATAGGCCATAATAATAAACGTGCCTTATCTAGATTCGTATTGTCGGGCCAGCTATTAAGCGGGGCAAAACGTTGCATACCTGCGCCTGCTCCACCACGTCCATCGGTGGTACGGTAGGTTCCGGCACTATGCCAAGCCATGCGAATAAAGAAAGGTCCATAATGACCATAGTCAGCTGGCCACCAATCCTGAGAGGTAATCATTAAATCGTAAATATCTTTCTTCACAGTTTTTAAATCCAAGGAATTGAACTCAGCTGCATAGTTAAAAGACTCCCCCATCGGATTGGACAATGAAGAATGCTGCCGAAGGATATTCAACTTCAACTGGTTTGGCCACCAGTCAGTATTTCTTGTTCCAGCTCCAGCGCCACTATGTTTTGGACTAGCAGCTGCACCGGTAAACGGACATTTGCCTTCGCCATTATTGGTATTATTTTCCATATATCTTTTTTTAAAAAATTATTTAGAGCGATAAAATTACAAAAATATCAGAACACATTCCTACAAAATACAAATAGTTTACAATAGCGATATAGGTGAACTGTTACTTTTTCCATTGTTCATGTAGGCTAAAACAGAAAAGTCGTGGAATTGTTTAATCTGGCTTTGGCATCCTTCCATTTTTTTAACTAGAGTGACTTTTTAATCCGTCAACCAATTTCTAAAAATGATTGGAGCCATTTAGAGGAGTAAAAAATATGAAAAACTATAGGTCGAAATAGGCATTAATTGTTTACCCAATTATTTAGAAGCTTGCTCGATGAAACCACCTTTGCTTAATCTACCAATTAGCCAATACTCAATTTAAAAACATTTCATCTATCAATAACAAATGGCGATCCTTACCTTTCGTATAAGGCTTTACGATAATTTTAAGATACAATAACTTACGAGATGTAAATTTTCCTTCAGCAAACTTAAGGGAGGGCTTCTCCCCTTTGATGGGTTGCGATGGTGAAAATTTAGTAAGAAGGCTTAATTTTTGTGGACTATCCCCTCCCCAAACTTCTACAGATACCGGTGGCAAAATACCTGTTGCTTCTTCCACCATATAATGAAAGCCATAAGAAGCTACTTTGACCGGTTGCTTAAAGAAGCAATCAACTATCAAATCATTTTTACGGACGCCCGCCCAGTAGTTGGCCCATGCAGGGTTATTGGCACCAATAACACCCAGCTTTGTATTGAAAAACGTTTTCGAACCTTCGGCTAGATGTCTGCTGTTCAGTTGAGATACCAATACTATACTATCGGGAATAAACGTATTTTTTAAAAAGCTAAACTCCGCCACATCACTGGAATACCATCCCTGTTTGTATGCCTTGGCCTTTATGGTAGAAGTTTTTGTAATAACCGTTTTATTAGTAAACACAAGCGAAGAAATACTGTCTGGTTCTTTTCCATCCAGTGTATAACGAAGTTCGGTTCCGTTAATAGGATGAAATAATGCAACATCAATAGAATTGGCAAACACCAAACTTTTATTTTTTATCTGGGGTGGATTTATTTTTATCTTTTCTGATTCGTCAATAACAAAACCTTGCACGAAATTGATATTTTTAAAATTTTGTTGCAACTGAGTAATTTCCTGCGCAGACAGACTGGTGCTCCACAAAGTAACCGTTGCAAGATTTTTGAATTGGCTAATAATTTCTTTAAATCCTGCACTCGATATTTTCGTTCCCGACAAACAAAGGGTATGCAGGTGTTTTAATGAGGATAATGCACCAATACCGCTAGTGGTAACATCCGTAAAATTGATATCTAACTTACGCAGGTTTTCAAACATGCTCACTTTAGTAAGATCTTCATTTTTGACCGGTAGCTTAGCGAGACTCAATGATATCACCTGCCTTTTAATTTCACCTAATTCCTCCAATTGCTTCACGTTGTAAATATCTTTGTTGTATATTCTTACATCAAGCCCTGGCGATGCTTTAGCAACATGTTGTATGGTTCTGTAATCGGTAGAAAGCTTTGCGATTGTTTTTTCATCAGCAGTAGGGAAGGTAAAGTTGTCTTCAACTATTGTTGAACCCTTCAATAATTTATTTGCCAATAGCCTTAAAGAATCAGTTGCGGGTAATGTGATTACTTTCTGTGTAAAATTGGCTTGGTTTTTAATCCACCATCCAAGTAAATTGATTTCATCCGCACTAAGTTGTGGTTTACTTGAAGGCGGCATATGTTTTTCATCATCCACGGGAAGGTGTACACGCTGTAAAAGCAAACTTATTTCGGGATAGCCGGATACAAACAGCTTGCCTGTTTTACCACCCTTTAACATGGAAAGGGTATCTGCCAATGACAACTCCCCTTTCTGTTTATGCAGGTTATGACAGCCGGCACATTTAGCATCAAAGATTGGATGAATAAGGTCATTAAACACGATCGCCTTTTCTATAGGCACTAAAGGCTTTTTGATATTAGACAAGATGGGCTGAATAATAAAATTTTCACCATGCGACAATACGCCACCATAATGACCTGTAAACAAAATCACCATTACCAGCATAGATCCGAAAGACCATGCCACCGCTTTTTTGTACCAAGGCTTATCGCTAACCCAAAATATGATTGATGACATAAAAAAAATCGCAGCTCCTGCCCATTTATGCCATATCAATGTATCACCCGAATATCCCGATTCCTTGGAAAGAAACAAACCCATGATAACCGTTACCCCTGCCAATAAAGCACCTGCCAAAACAAGGCTGCTTGCAAACCTATCAAATGTCGTATTTACTTCCTGCTGACCCGAGAAGCGGCGCAATCCCATCACCACACCGAGTATCAAAATCACTATAGGAAAGTGCAGTAGTGCAGGATGCATTCTTCCTAAAGGTTGTATCCAAAAGGGCAGTACAATATAGTTGGAAAACAATAATAGAAATAGTGCAAAAATATTCAACACTATTAACAACTGCCTCGCAACAAGTCTTAGTTTATTATTCATTACAATGGATACCATTTAGGATGATTGAATACCTAATTCATTAACCGATAATGTCCCTTACTACTTTTCCGGAAACATCTGTTAACTTATAACGACG
>CANJAW010000367.1:0-3235 GCA_947472215.1 Chitinophagaceae bacterium | reverse complement strand
GCTGGATAGGCTGCTTTTAATATTTTTTGACGGCTAGTCATATTGTTTGAATTTTTATTTGCATTGAAAATATGAACGGAGCAACCCAAAAACAATAGCAAGCAACTTGCAGCGGTCCATTTTAACAAAGGTTGTTTGTTATTAGAAATCATCTGGTAATTATTTTATGAGCCATTTAAATAATTTCAATTTTCCCTTAAATGGAGGGTATTTCACAGCTGGATCAAGCCAAGTGGGCGTTTTCATCACTGATTTTTGATGACTGAATGTTTCGAATGAAAACTTTCCATGGTATTTTCCGCTACCACTAAATCCGCGTCCTCCAAATGGCAATCGGTGATTGGTTAAATGAAGTGCTGCATTGTTTACACAACCTCCCCCAAAAGGTATTTCATCAATCCATGCGGCCTCTTTTTTGCTGCTGGAAGTAAAAACGTAGAAGGCTAGTGGATTTTTATGTTGGGCAATAATGGCTTTTGCTTCTTCCCGGTTGGAAAATGTGAGGATGGGTAATATCGGTCCAAATATTTCCTCTTTCATTACAGGTGCTGCTAGCGATACCTGGTCCATTATTGTTGGCTCAATGTATAATTGCTCCCGATTGGTATTTCCTCCAATCAATATATTTCCTTGCTGTAGATAGGAAGATAAGCGGTCAAATTGCTGTTCATTGATGATCCGACCGTAATCATAGCTTAGGGAAGCATCTGATCCAAAAAATGTATTCATCGATTTTTTAAATGCTGCGATCAGTTTTTCTTTTACAGATTCGTGCACTAGTAAATAATCGGGTGCTACGCACATCTGCCCTGCATTGGAAAATTTTGTCATTGCAATGCGATTAGCTGTTACCGTTATATTGGCATCCGCTTCCACTATGCAGGGACTTTTACCACCCAACTCTAATGTTACCGGAATTAAATTGGCGGCGGCCATTTGATAAATAATTTTCCCAACCGTAGTACTACCTGTATAAAAAACATGGTCAAATACGAAATTGTTCATCATAGAAGGAATTACTACAGCTCCTTCTCCCTCGACAAATTGCACATATTTTTTCTCGAAAGTAGCGTCAATTATTTTTTTCATTATAGTTGCCGTTGCTGGTGCAAATTCAGATGGCTTAAGCACTACACAATTGCCTGCTGCGATAGCACCTGTCAATGGAGTAAATAATAATTGAAGAGGATAGTTCCATGGCCCGATGATTAGAACTACTCCAAGCGGTTCTGTCATCACATAGCTTTTTGAGGGGAGGTTTAGTAGGTTGGTGCCCACCCTTTTTGGCTTCATCCATTTGCCTAAATTATTAATGGCATTGCTGATTTCAGATAGTAAAAAGCCAGTCTCTGTTACCCAGCTTTCTTCTGGGCTTTTTTTAAGATCTGTGTACAAGGCTTCTTGTAGTTGGTCGCCATGATCAATAACAGCTTGCTTAAGCCGTGTAAGTTGCGCTTTTCTGAATTCAACCGATTTTGTTTCACCTGTTTCAAAATAAGTCCGCATGGATAATAAATGATTCCTATCTGTCATAGCACTAAATTTGCAGCAAGTTAGTAAAATGAATTTGTATGGCAGATGAGCAATATATGCGACTGGCTTTGCAGGAGGCAAAACGGGCTTTTTCCGAAGGGGAAGTGCCGGTGGGGGCCATCATTGTAATGAATGACCGAGTGATTGGAAGGGGTTACAACCAGGTAGAGAAATTGACGGATAGTACAGCCCACGCTGAAATCATTGCATTGACGGCAGCCTTTAATTTTTTAGGTAGCAAGTATTTACCCGAAGCGGTGCTATATGTCACGCTACAGCCTTGTCTGATGTGCAGTGGAGCACTCTATTGGAGTAAGATAGGTCGAGTTGTATATGGAGCCGAAGATGACAAAAATGGCTATAAAAGGGTTGCAGGCAACTGTTCACCTTTTCACCCAAAGACGGAGCTACTGGGAGGTCTATTAGCGGAAGACGCTGCGCAGTTGATGAAGGATTTTTTTAAGGCAAGACGTTGAAGAACTCCCAAAAGTTATTCGTATTCAATATTTTATATCCTTTCTCGTAAAAATGAAGTGCCTTTGAATTTGACAACTAGCCATATCCTTACTAAATTTGCATCTTAATTCACTCAAATTCATTTTCAACCAATAAATACTATTACTATGGCATTTACTTTACCGGCACTTCCTTTCGCACATGATGCATTAGAGCCTCATATTGACACACTGACCATGCAAATTCACCATGGTAAACACCACCAAGCTTATGTGGACAACCTGAATAAGGCAATTGCCGGCACTCCAAACGAAGGCAAAACCATAGAAGAATTGGTAGCAGTGGCAGGAACCATTAGCCCTGCAGTTCGTAACAATGGCGGTGGTCATTGGAACCATAGTTTCTTTTGGGAAAGCCTTGCTCCCAATGCAGGGGGTATTCCTTCCGGAGAATTAGCCGCAGCCATTACTGCAGCATTTGGGTCATTTGACGCATTTAAAGAAAAATTTGCAGCAGCGGGTTTAACCAGATTTGGTAGCGGCTGGGCTTGGCTAATCGTTAAAGATGGCAAGCTAGAGATTTCTTCTACCCCCAATCAAGATAATCCATTGATGGATGTTGCTGAAGTAAAGGGTAGTCCTATTTTAGGATGCGACGTTTGGGAACATGCGTATTACCTAAAATACCAGAACAGGCGGGCAGATTATTTAGCTGCTTTTTGGAATGTAGTAAACTGGACTAAAATAGCGGAACGCTTTTCGTTAGCAGTAAAATAATATAGCCATCCAAGGCACAAAAAAAGCTGCAATTTATATTGCAGCTTTTTTAATGGCCATTGCCCCCTCACCTTTGATTCCTAGCAATGTCTCCCGGGCATAGCCGCTGAATTCAATTCCTTTTCTCGAGGACATTGCGTCGAATAACACTCCACTTGCAATTCAATAAATTATTCATTGTATCGACGCAACGTCCCATGGAGGTGTTGTGATGAAGCAAGGGCTCCGCTATGGAGACGTTGCTGGGAATGATCGAATGTGCACAATGAAACTTTGCCCATTGCCCATTTAATTTGTTCTTTATTCTTGCACCAGCGGTGCAATCTATTGGTAGAATGATTCGTAATGAAAATTACCCCATCGGGGTAACCCATTTGGATGTGTATTGAATATATAGGTAAGGAGTCGGTAGAATAGGTTGTTCTTATGGATCAAATTTTTATTTTGTTGGTTGCTATCAATAGGTTACT
>CANJAW010000366.1:0-3249 GCA_947472215.1 Chitinophagaceae bacterium | reverse complement strand
TACAACAACAAGCCAGAATAATTTTTTTCATCCGTAAAATATTTTTTGTAAAAGGTTAGCTTCCCTCTTCCTTAAACCATCCACTATACATCAGGTAATTATTTGCTATCCTGTTAATTTCGCCACCGATTAATTCCTGGCTGATATCTTTAATTTTTTTTGCCGGTACGCCGCCGTAGATACTTCCTGCTTCTATCACCGTATTTTCAAGTACTACTGCACCTGCGGCAATAATACAATTCGAACCAATTTGTACATTGTCCATCACGATGGCACCCATCCCCACCAGCACATTATCTGCTATGATGCATCCATGTACAATTGCATTGTGCCCGATGCTAACATTATTTCCGATGATAGCCTGGGTTTTTTGGTAGGTACAATGAATTACTGCACCATCCTGTACATTTACCTTATTGCCCATCCGGATACTATTTACATCTCCTCGTATCACGGCATTAAACCATACACTGCAGTCATCCCCCATTATCACATCTCCTACAATGGTAGCATTAGGCGCAATAAAACAATTGGAACCCATCTCGGGTAAAACCCCTTTTACGGGAAGAATGAAAGGCATGACTTTTTTCAGTTTAGGAATGAATAACGCTAAATTAAATGATTATTCAAAAACACCTTACTATTTATGATTATTTCTTTGCGACCTTTGTAATATATGAATATGGGTGAACCTTATAATACTCCTTCGGGCGAGCAGCGGCCAAGCGCTATTACTAATCGCCAGTTATTTCTTTCGCATGTGGGTCAAACATCCGAAGCGCCATTGGCGTTGGAGATTGTAAAGGCCAGGGGCTGTACCCTGTGGGATGTGGATGGCAAAGCTTATATCGATCTAATTGCAGGCATCAGTGTTTGTAATATCGGGCACTGTCACCCTCGCGTGGTGGAGGCAATAAAAAAGCAAGTGGACGATTATATGCACATCATGGTGCTGGGTGAACTGGTAGAAAGTCCACAGGTAGCGTATGCAAAAAAATTAACTGATTATTTACCTCCCTCCCTCAATGCCGTTTTTTATACGGCCAGCGGAAGCGAAGCTACTGAAGGAGCGATGAAGCTAGCCAAACGGTTTACTGGCCGCACGCAGATTATTTCTTTTAAAAATAGCTATCATGGAAGTACACAAGGCGCTTTAAGTATTATGGGGGATGAGTATTGGCGCAATGCATTTCGGCCACTGCTACCGGATGTAATGCAATTAGATTATAATTCATTGGAAGCTTTACAGCAGGTTACTGAACGGACAGCTTGCGTAGTTGCCGAAACGATACAGGCGGAAGCAGGCGTATTGGCACCACAAAATGGCTGGCTTTCGGCATTGCGTAAACGCTGTACCCAAACAGGCACCTTGCTGGTATTGGATGAAATTCAATGCGGGTTTGGACGCAATGGAACTTTGTGGGCATTCGAGCAGTTTGATGTGGTACCGGACATTTTATTGTTGGGTAAGGCGCTGGGCGGTGGAATGCCGTTAGGTGCATTTGTTGCAGATAAACAGCTGATGGATTCTTTTACCCATCATCCTGTTTTGGGCCATATCAATACTTTTGGTGGCCATCCGGTTAGTTGTGCCGCAGGGCTTGCTGCTTTTAATGTATTGTTGGACGAGCAATTGATAGCAGGGGTAAAGCAAAAAGAATCCCTCTTTCTGTCACTATTGGTTCACCCTTCCATTCAATCGGTACATAGCTGCGGCTTGATGATAGCAGTGGATTTTGGAAGTTTTGAAGTCAATAAGAAAATTATTGATGCACTGATTCATCGAGGTGTTTTTACAGACTGGTTTTTGTTTGCCGCCGGTTCTTTGCGAATTGCTCCTCCGTTGATTATCAGCGATACTGAAATAAGAGTTGCTTGTAATCATCTCATTGAGGTGCTGAATGAAAACTGATTTGTATAACAGTAATTCAAGTATAGAATTTTTATGAAATGGATAAAATCTTTTGGTCATGCATGGCATGGCATTCGATATTGTTTTACAACCCAGTTGAATTTTAGAATTCATTTACTGGTATTATTGTTGGTGATTGTAGCAGGCAGTATTGTAAAACTAAGTGCTATTGAATGGCTTTTCATCATTGGTTGTTCAATGTTGGTGCTCGCCTTGGAAATGGTTAATACAGCGATTGAATATCTTTGTGATACCATTACAAGAGATATCCATCCTGCTATTAAAACTATCAAAGACATTGCTGCAGCAGCAGTTTTGATTGCCGTTATCGGTAGTATGGTATCGGGCGTCATTATTTTTTTTCCAAAATTTTTGAACTTATTGCAATGAAGTTGTCTGAATTTAAAAAGAGAAACACTATTTAGCGGATACTTACGGCAAACTATTTGTTAAACCAATAATAATTGCCACATTTGTAGGGTATTACAATTGATATTTCACAGCCTTTATCTAGCGATAGGGGGTAACAAATTAGTAAAGTGACGGGTATATTTAAATCTAACAATCCATACAATACATTTTTGTTGTTGGTATATGGTCTGCTGCTTAAGCTGATTATGTTTATTCACCCGCAGATTCCATTGCCACAGCAAACTGATGGCTTCCTTTTTAAATTACTGTTGTCCCAACTTTCTGTGATGGGAAAAACCTTGGCGTTTATTTATCCGTTAATCGCCTTTCTTTTATTGTTTACGCAGGCCATTACCTTAAATGCGTTGGTGAATCAGCACCGGTTGATGCAGAAACCAAATTACCTCACTGGGATGGCCTATTTGTTAATCACCTCATTGTTCTCCGAGTGGCATATCCTGTCTGCACCCCTGATTATAAATTCTTTGTTACTGTGGGTATGGTCAAGGATGAGCAGATTATACAATGAGCCTAATCCAAAGACGTCCCTTTTTAACATCGGAATGGCTATCGGATTTTCTTCTTTTTTTTATTTTCCTGTCATCGCATTTGTCGCGCTAGTGGTGGTTGGCCTATTAATTACCAGGGCATTTAAATTATCAGAGTGGATTGTTGCCCTTCTCGGAGTGGCTACCCCGTTCTATTTTTTAATTGCCTATGTATTTATTGCGGATAAATGGCAGGGGTATCATTTTCCGGGGGTAGCTGTTACTTTTCCTCATTTTATAGAATCAAGGTGGGCCTTGGCAGCTATTCTGATCGTATTGTTTACCAGTATAACAGGCTTTATTTATGTTCAAAAAAACTTTCGCCGTCAATTGGTGCAGGCCCGTAAAAGTTGGAACCTTATTTTTTTATACCTATTA
>CANJAW010000365.1:0-3272 GCA_947472215.1 Chitinophagaceae bacterium | reverse complement strand
GATGTTAAATTAGCTGTTCAATTTCCGTTTCCAGTAGAAGAAAAAGTAATGGTTGCAGATAATTTTGAAATACGGGACTTACTGTTCAAAGCCAATTATTCGGCCCCTTTCCTTGTAATACTGCTTACAAAAAAAGAGGTTCGGCTTTTTAAAGGGTTATGGAATGAATTAACTGAAATCGTTGATCAAAATTTTCCAAAAATATATGAAGAAGAATATATATATAACCCACCAAGCAGAGGTACGCCATTTACAGGGCATGCGACAGTCAGGAACTTTGAAAAAGAAAAAAGCAACTTGGAAGAAATACGTATCAAGGATTTTTTTCATCAAGCAGATGAATTACTAAACCAATATATAGAAAATAACTCTCCGCTCATAGCAATGGGAGTAGAAAAAGACATTGCCTGGTTTGAAAAAATATCAATGCATGGGAAAAATATAATCGAAAAAATTAAGGGAAATTATGATTACTTGAATGAGAAACAACTTGCAGATATCACCTGGCCTGCTATGAATCAACATCTACAAATTCAAAGAAATTTACTAATCAAAGAACTAGAGGAAAAGCAAGGCGGACATATGGTAACCAGTGGAATTCAAAATGTATGGCAGGCAGCCAAAGAAGGCAAGGGGATGAAACTACTGGTAGAAAAAGATTTTCGTAAATCTGGATTTGTTACAGATGACGGGTACCAATTACATATAAGACCTCCAGAAAAGGCTTACAAAATAGTTACAGATGCAGTGGACGATATTATGGAAATGGTATTAAAAATGGGTGGACAAGTGTTTTTTACTGAAAATACCCTTTTAAAAGATTTCCAGCATATAGCAATGATAAATAGATACTGACAATATTAGGGTGAAATCAAAATGAAGCCAATCGAATGGTTAATAGATAGGGCAATTAAACATAATCACAACGAATAAAAAACAAACAAAATGATTACAAACAGGGAAACAATTGACATAAATCATTCATAACAGGTAGTCGTATAAACTATCTTTACAGTAATACAATTCGGGTTAGGTCGGTGAAGAAGGAGGACAGAGATAACTGTTTAAAAGGCAGTAAACTGTTTAACCATAAAGCAGAATAGAAACTGCTAACTAAACAAGGACGATTACCGAATTGAATAGACTGGTGCAGAATAAAAGTTGCAAAAGACTATAAACTGTAATCAGTTGGTTTCAAGGCAGGTTTAATAGATCTGCCTTGTTTTTTTATATCTTATTAAGAATTTCAACAAAATCAACTTATTTAATTTAACCAATTGGGAAATGGAGATTCACTTACTTACACAAAATACTCCCAACCATTATTTAATTTTTTGGAATGACCTAAACATAATAATCTGATTTATATAAAAGCTTAATCGGAAAATATAATAGAGAAATACATATTAAAATGAATGAAAATCGAAAATAATGGTTGGATGTATAGAAAATAAAATTCTAGACCAAAAAAAGATTCATTACAAGCCGAATGCATAATAATAGGCGCCAGAAACCCCAGAGTACAATCCCTCCAGTAACACTCCCCCAGTTTTACCTTGTAACTGCTTAATAAACTCATCCTTATTATTAATCACCTTGCTATTTACCTTGGTAACAATAAAACCTTCTCTCATATCAGTATAGTAGGAGATTTTACCATCTGTTATACTTACTATTTTAACAGCTCCAGAAATTTTTAATTGATTTTTCTCTTTCAAAGAAAGATTCTCTATTTCAACTCCTAAAGTTTTCAAAAGTTCATTAGCAGCGCTAACAACCGAAATAATTTGCTTCTCGGGAAGCAATATAACTGAAATAGCTTTTTCTTTTCCTTGCCTAATAACGGTAACAACTAATTTTTCTCCTGGTCGTTGGCGGGCAATGATTTCGCGCAATTGAGGTGCTGTTTCCACCACATGATTATCGATTTTGATAATCACATCCTTAGGCTGAATTCCGGCCTGAATAGCAGCCCCATTCTGAAAAAGACTATCTACTATAACACCTGTAGTAGTAGTAATTCCAAGAATTTTAGCCTTTGCCCCATTCATATCACTGATCATTATTCCCAGAAATGCACGCATCACCTTTCCATGTTTCAACAGATCATCCATAGTCTTCTTGACTATTTCAACAGGTATGGCAAATGAATAGCCTGCAAAAACCCCTGTAGGTGTTGAGATAGCCGCGTTGATTCCAATTAATTTACCATTGATATCTACTAGTGCTCCTCCACTATTACCACGGTTAACCGCAGCATCAGTTTGTATATAAGATTCAACCGCCGCCTTATCGTTTAGTATATTAATATTTCTTGCCTTAGCACTAACAATCCCCGCAGTAACCGTGGACGCTAAATTAAATGGGTTGCCCACAGCCAACACCATATCCCCCACTTCTACAGAATCGGAATTTCCAAATTCTATAAAGGTTAATTTTTTTTCGTCAATCTTTAACAATGCTAAATCAGTAGCTGGATCTTTACCTATGACTGTAGCCTTATAACTCCGCTGGTCATGAAGTACCACTTCAATACTATCAACCCCCTCAATTACATGATTGTTAGTAACAATATATCCATCTTCACTTATAATAACGCCTGAAGCACTCCCCAGCTGGTACTGAGGAGTATTGTCCTGTGAAGGAAAATATCGCCTCAAAAAATCATGATCAAAAAAATCTTTGAAAAAATCAGGAATCTCCTTAGATGACTTAACTGCTACCAATGACTTAATATGTACTACTCCAGGAGTAGCTTTTTTAGCAGCATACCTAAAATTAAAGCCCGAAACTGCCCAACGTACTCCTTGAGATTGATCATTCTTAAGTGATTGATGCTGTTTATCCTCGAATAAGAAAACCCCTTCGTTTTCAATACTCCCTGTCAACTTGCTTTGCTGACCACGACAACCTAGCAGAAAAAAACTGCCAAAAAAAAACAAGAAAATATTTTTTTTCATTGTGAAATTTTATAATTGTGATAAAGACTAAAATCTAGGGAAAGACTTTGGAAAAAAAATACACATTATTACTGAAGTAAATTAATGAAATGAAAAACGGAACTGGAATTATCCAGTTCCGTGACAAAGTAGTTTGGGTGTCATTTTAATAACACTATTGTCTACTGTATGCTAAATGACATTGGGATAAATCCCATACGTCAACAAAGTCAAAAATAATAAACCAAACAAATGGTTGTTATGAAAATAATCAGGGCCTTAACTGATACTCGTCATTCAACTAAAAATAAATGTTTTTAAACTTTATTAAAT
>CANJAW010000364.1:0-3285 GCA_947472215.1 Chitinophagaceae bacterium | reverse complement strand
TTTCTGCAGCAATAATCACCCGGCAGCCGTTTTCCAATAGTGATTGAATTATTGGAATGCAACGGGTAGCATGGCCCAATCCCCAGTCGAGGGGAACCACTAAAATGTTATTTTTTTTTAAAAAATGGCTATCTTGCTGATCATTCATGCTACTAACACAATAAATATTTGTGAAAATAGTTTAATTTGATAAATCGTCACTATGAAACATTATTGTAGCCTTGCCTTTTTCGGTGTACTCATTGTTTCCTTGTTGCTGACTTCCTGTTCTGCCTCCAAAAAAAACCAATGTGGCTGTCCCAGTAAAAAAGGATTGGTAGGCTATTAAATTTCAACCCCCAGCTATTTAAACGTATTAACATGAATAAAGCAAATAGGGATCTACTGGTATTATTCAACCAGGAACTATTAAGTCCGCAAGCCATTGAGCAAACGGTGGATTGTTTGCACCAAATGCTCTATACTGCCGAAAGGCTGGACAACTTGGTAATCGCCCATGAAATACTAGACCTTAATAAATATAAAGTAATCCATAACCGAGTGGCACTTCGTAATACCCTCCGCAAGCAGCCATTGAAGCCGTTTATTTTTTTGAATTGCAAAAATTAAAACCCATTCCCTTTAGAAGTTATTACTAAATAACCTTCTCGCAGCACTACCGATTGTTGAACCCGATTGTTCTTTACTCCAGCTCCTTAAAATCTTTGAAAATTTTCATTGGGGTTACATCTGCCTGCTGCCGATAGAGCTTCCATTTCCCATTAAAAAACCTATTGGCTTTTTGTATGGCTTCTAATACCACTTGCTCTGCCATTTCTATTAAACCAAATTCCTGTGCATCGGGGATCTTGTTTTTCCCCAGCACTTCTCCCCTAGCGGCATTCAATCGGGCATTGACGGTAATTTCATAGGGCGCTCCATAACCCTGCTTCTCATGAGGTGTCCCTACAATAAAATTGCGGATTTTTTTTATTGAATCCGTCATTAGCTTGCCGGATTTACGCAAACTATCTGCTTCAGCTCCCTCAATATTTTTCAGCTGGGCCTCTACTTTGGTAATCATTTCATCGGCCTCCGTAAGTCGATCTGTGATCTCTACTACTTTACTAGTGCTTTTTTCAAGTCTATTTAAGGCAGCCATTTTTGCATCATACAATTGTTTTGACAAATCCTGGCCTGGAGCTGCTTTTACCACTATCATGGTTGAGTCCATTTCCTTTCCCAACGAAATCACTAGCTTATAAGTGCCTGGAAAAACAGGCAAATCTCCTCGCGGCTCAACTGTGCTGGCTACTGGTTTGTCAGACCCTGGACCACGGAAACCCTTTGTTTCAAAACCCCAGTAATTTCTGTTGAACCCAGTATCTGCCTTAACTTGTAAGGTCCTTATCAAATCGTTTTTTGTGTTGTAGATTTTTACCCACACCGAATCCGATTTAGACAAAGTAGCCGAATCTTTTTTTATGGGCGCTTTGATGTAAAAAGAATAGGCTGCTCCGCGGCTCCTATTTTTGCCTTCATACAAGCCCATGGTACTATAATCATACCCTGATTTATTCTTATACTGCACCTCGTATGCGGTGGGGGCGGAAAAAACTACTAGCTTTTTTGTAGGCAAAATACCACTATCTGCGGCGAATTTTCGTAATGGGCGAATGTCATCCATCACATACATTGCTCTGCCAAAAGTGGCAATACATAAGTCGGCTTCTCGTTCTTGAATGGCAAGGTCATAAGTGGAAACAGATGGGTAGCCATTTTTCCATTGCTCAAAACTAGTTCCATTGTTGAAACTTACCCAAAGACCCTTTTCAGTTCCGGCAAAAATCAAATTGGGTTCCGCAGGATCCTGCAGTACACAAAGCGCATATCCTTTAACGTTAGTATTTTCCAACATTGCTTCCCATGTTTGCCCGAAATTGGTGGTACGGAAAATATAAGGTGTAAAATCGCCCCTCCGATAATCATTACAAACTACCATTGCTTCGCCTGCATGGTACCTGCTGGCCCTTATTTGTGGAACCCAGGCACCCAAGGGCATTCCCGTTATTTTGCCACGAAAGTTGGTCCAGGTTTTCCCGCCATCTTTTGTTAACTGCACATTTCCATCATCGGTGCCTACCCAAATAACTTCCTTGTCTTTGGTAGAAGGCTCGATACAAAGAATGGTATTGTAATTTTCAGCTCCGGTGATATCTAAGGATAGCCCACCATTTTCATCCTGCTTTTGTTGAGCTGCATTATTGGTAGTCAAATCGGGCGAAATAATCTGCCAGGTAAAGCCTTTGTTAGTGCTTTTATGAACAAACTGACTTCCATAATAAATGGTAGCTGCAGCATCTGGTGCCTGCGCAAAAGCGGCATTCCAATTAAATCGAAGCCTTTTTTTAACATCCATTTCTGGTGGCTGTAGACTATTTTGCTCTCCAGTGGCCACATTGTACCTACCCAAACTTCCCATTTGCGACATGGCATACACCCAATTAGCATCTTGTGGATCGGGCGATACATCAAATCCGTCGCCACTCCAAAGGTTATCCCAAAAATAATTTTTAATACCGCCCTCTACCCAGGTATAGGCGGGGCCCCGCCAACTTCCATTGTCCTGCATACCTCCCATCACATGGTAGGGTATTTCATTGTCAACATTGATATGATAAAACTGGCCTACCGGCAATTGATCATCAAATTTCCAGGTGCGGCCTCTATCGCGGCTCACGCCAATTCCCCCATCATTGCCATCAATAATAAAATTTGGATTGGTGGGATGAATCCAAAATGCATGGTGATCGGGATGAATACCTGAATAAGGAATCACATTTTGAAAGGTTTTACCACCATCCTCACTCATGCTAATAACTTGATTGATATTATACAAACGATTTTCATTCAACGGGTCAACCCGGATATCCTGAAAATAAAACGGGCGATTGGTTACGTCAGCAGCATTGCTATTTACCAATTCCCATTTCGCCCCTCCGTCATCGGTTCTATACAATCCGTTTTTGGTTGCTTCTACCAACGCATATATTCGCTTAGGCTGGTTGGAGGAAATGGTAATCCCTATTCTGCCATAGTCACCCTCGGGTAATCCTTGTTTTTTTCCTAATTTTTCCCAGTTTTTTCCGCCATCATAGGTCATATATAATCCACTTCCAGGGCCGCCGCTTTTGAAGCTATAAGGAGTGCGACGATGTTGCCACATATTGGCTATCAACTTATTAGGATTGCTGGGATCCATTACCAATTCGGCACAGCCGCTGGTATCATTGGTATGCAAAATTA
>CANJAW010000363.1:0-3292 GCA_947472215.1 Chitinophagaceae bacterium | reverse complement strand
TGCCGATCCAAGCAAGTATGTTGGAAAAGAACCTGCCGCTGCTAGCATTGAGGAGCAAGGCCTTGGCTGGAAAAATACCCTAGGAAGCGGTAATGCAGGTAATACCATTACCAGTGGATTAGAGGGCGCATGGACTACCACGCCCACCAAATGGAGCAACAACTATTTTGAAAACTTATTCGGCTATGAATGGGAGCTTACTAAAAGTCCCGCTGGTGCCAACCAGTGGAAACCAAAGGGTGGTGCCGGTGCCGGTTCTGTACCCGATGCACACGATCCCTCCAAGCATCATGCACCTACCATGCTTACCTCCGATCTTGCCTTGAAAGTGGACCCTGCTTATGGACCCATCTCAAAGCGTTTTTACGAGCATCCAGATCAGTTTGCGGATGCATTTGCTAGGGCTTGGTTCAAATTAACCCATCGTGATATGGGACCCCGTTCACGCTATGTAGGTTCAGAAATTCCTGCAGAAGTGTTGGTCTGGCAAGACCCTATCCCTGCTGTTACCTATCAACTCATTGACGATACGGATATTGCTTCTCTAAAGGCTACGATACTCGCTTCAGGACTTTCTGTATCTCAATTAGTAGCTACTGCTTGGGCTTCCGCATCCACTTTCCGTGGTTCCGATAAGCGGGGTGGTGCAAATGGTGCGCGCATTCGACTGGCACCACAAAAGTATTGGGCAGTAAATAACCTCCCTCAATTGTCTAGCGTGCTAGATATACTCGAGGGTATTCAAGCTGAGTTCAATACTGCGCAGTCTGGAGCAAAGAAGGTTTCCATTGCCGACCTAATCGTGTTAGGTGGATCTGCCGGTATTGAAAAGGCAGCACAACAGGCTGGTCAAGTAGTGAAAGTACCATTCACGCCTGGACGTGCCGATGCTACCGAAGAGCAAACAGATGTGGAGTCATTCGCCGTGTTAGAGCCGATTGCAGATGGTTTCCGCAATTACCTTAAGCCTCGTTCTTCCGTATCTGCAGAGGAAATGCTGATTGATAAGGCCCAACTGTTGACATTGACGGCTCCCGAAATGACGGTGCTGATAGGCGGTATGCGGGTGCTTAACACCAACTTTGATCATTCTCAACATGGAGTTTTCACCCATCGCCCAGAGTCGCTAACCAACGACTTCTTTGTTAACCTAATTGATTTTGGAACTACCTGGAAAGCAAGTTCCGATTCTAAAGAACTGTTTGAAGGAAGCGATCGTGCAACAGGGGTCATCAAATGGACAGCTACTCGAGTTGACCTTATACTAGGGTCCAACTCAGAATTGCGTGCGCTTACCGAAGTGTATGCTTGTGAAGATGCTCAAGATAAATTTGTGCAAGACTTTATAGCTGCATGGACGAAGGTGATGAATCTTGACCGTTTCGACCTGAACTGATTTCATTGATTTAGTGTAGTATATTCTTGTAAGAGGTGGTCTTTTTTGGGCCACCTCTTTTATGTTCAAACTTAGGAAGACTGGGGAATAATGATGGGTTGAGTTGATACAGTTCATCCGCTTTTCTGTATGTAAAGTAAAGAAGGGGAATCAATGATGAAAACTATCTGTACAGGTTAATTTTTTCTCTTCAGCAATTTTTTTCTGGGTGAAGCCGAAGGCGCATACTCATAAATTCCTGCATCCGGATTGCCAACGATTGGATTACCCTTGAAGTCGTTGTTTAAACCAACTCGTACTCCAAAATCGATGCCTACAGATCCTACCGGTAATGTGTAATTCCATAAAGAAGGACTACCGCTTACCGCAGTAAATATGCCGGCAGAAGTACTAAAGAATTCATTGGCTCCCAGTGAAATGGCACCAAGGCTTCCTGTCGACATTCGGTAAATATTATTGCTCCTAATCATTGCGCTGCTATTGAATTTTTTTCCTGCAATGATTGTGCCGTTGGAACACCAAAAAATATTATTTTTCATCACTACCATGCCAGCGGGGCCTTTACTGCCGGCCATGTAAAACAATTGTCCTGGAACCGAAAATTGCCTTAGGGTTTCAACAATGGTATTATTGTAATACTGAAGGTTGCTGATATTACAAGCATAGTCACCCCCATTTTGGAAAACGCCCAACATTCCACAATTTATAATTTTATTATAGGCTACCACATTATTTTTTGCAACCCCATTTGAACTACTTCCAATTTCGATAAATCCATTGCAGTTGATAGCAGTATTGTAGGCGATAAAATTATTATTCATATCCTCTCCAAAAAATTCAATCGCTCCGCCATCATATCCGTAGTCGTAACTTATAGCCCAACATTCTTCGAATAGGTTATGGCTAATGGTATTAGAGGAACTTCCTATTACTATCGGCACGGCACCATAATCATCGTTGTTATTATTGTAGACGGGTGTATTGCGCACCATCCGTAAATTGTGCATATAGTTGCCCGTGATATTGGTATAGTTGGAGCCAGTAAAAGTAGCGATACCAATTCCCAACATTGAAAAATCGCAATTGGATATGCTGCAATGAGGTGAATTATACAATAGTATGGCATTTGAAATAGTTGCTTGCAATTGGTGTAATTTGTCGATCAAACTATTGTCAATAAATTTAATCCTATCAATGACTACATAAGTTTGATTGTTTAAGGTAATGATATCAGAAATGGTATTATCAAATGTGGGCAAGCTGCCTTTTCCATAGGCAGTATAAACAATTGGATTTCCAGCACTACCAGAACGTAGGATGTATAGCCTTCCAACATAGGTTTGCCCTCGCTTAAAGAAAATAGTATCTCCCCCATTGACCATTGTTGTTCCGCTATTAACTTGTGCAATGTTTTTCCAAGGAGCGGCCAATGTGCCATTGGCGGTTTTATTCGTTGAAGAGGCATCGCAGTAATAGTTTGCTGCAATACCCTGCAAACAACCGGCCATAAAAAATAGTATAATCATTAATTTCATAATCGTCCATTACAAGAGGTAGGATGAATACTATCGATGGGGAAAAGTTAAAAACATCCATATTGATAGGGTTAGCGAGGGGGGGAATATTTACAGTTTCCGGCACCCGCTAATATTTCGCGTAAAATATTTTTAAAATTTATTTTTGAATTTTTAAAAATATATCTCCACTAAACAGTCTAGCTTTTTGTAATAATCTAGCTATTTTTTTTCTAATTAGTAAGTTGTTTGATTGTAAAAGAATTTTTTCTGATAATAGAAATATTTTAAAATACAGTTGGTTCATGAATGGGAGATTCACTGCAAGGGATATTTTTTTAAACCCCGCCTCTTTTGCTATTGTTGTCAATTCGCTAAAACT
>CANJAW010000362.1:0-3292 GCA_947472215.1 Chitinophagaceae bacterium | reverse complement strand
GTTCTCTGAAAAATTTGGCTGTATGGTAGCCCACATTTCCTAAGCCCTGCACCACTACTTTTTTGCCTTCTATGCCAGTAGTTAATCCTAGCTTACTCATAATGTTGGCCATATTACATACCTCCCTAATTCCAAAGAATACACCCAATCCAGTGGCTTCCTTTCGGCCCCGTACACCACCCTGTGTAATTGGTTTGCCGGTAACACAGCCGGCAGCATCAATTTCACCCGGCTTTAGCGATTGGTAGGTATCCACAATCCAGGCCATTTCTCTTTCTCCAGTTCCATAGTCAGGTGCAGGAACATCAATGCCGGGTCCAATAAAGTTTTTCTTTACCAGTTCGGCTGTATATCTACGGGTGATTTTCTCAAGCTCGTAAGTTGAATAATTTCTTGGATTAATTTTAATACCCCCTTTAGCACCTCCAAAAGGTACGTTTACGATGGCGCATTTGTAAGTCATCAATGCAGCCAGTGCCATTACCTCATCCTGATTCACTTCCTCACTGAAACGAATACCCCCTTTGCAAGGCGACTTATGCTGGCTATGCTGTACACGATATGCTTCCATTACTTCAATGGCGCCATTATCTCTTTTAATGGGAAATCTCATTCGGTAAACGCTATTGCAAGCCTTAATTTGTTCCAGTATGCCCTCATCCCATTTGGTAAACAGGGCGGCTTTGTCAAAACTTTTTTCTACACTTTCAAAAAAACTGTACGGGGTTTTTGCTGACATAAATTTGTTTTTAATTGTGCAATAAATTAAAAATGAATCCGGCTAACAGCTTTTGCTTTCAGGTATTTGTCTGCATTTAGCTGCAGTACAAAATAAGTGATTACAGCAATGAGAGAAAACCGGGTTTGTTGCTAGTTGTTCTGAGGGATGTTGGACGAAAAAAATCTGAATTATATATTTTTCTTACAAATCGTAGGTAAATACTTGCCAATATTTAATCTTCAGTGAAGTATTAAATAATTTATTGCATTGGCATTGATATCCTTTGAATAAATTGATTGCCATCTCTTTTTGGCAGCAGGTTTTCAAAAGAGAGATGCTGTATTTATTGTTTGTCTTCTATCTTAGCAATCTTTCTGTCAATCGATACTATATAAATAAAGAGTCCTACTAGAATGGTGATACAGATCGCCAGTACCACATATATTTTACCGTTACTGCGCATGGCCGTTTCAGCAACAGGATTGCTTTGTGCAAATGTTTGAGTGCCTGAAATTATTCCGGCTAATAATAACAGTAAATAGTAAACGCTATTTCGCATTGATTAAATTTTTATCCCTGATTAAATATAACCGAATATTGAGTGTGGTAATCCATGTTCCCAAAAGAGTCCATCCGATAACTGCCGGCCAGAATACAAGTCGCATCGTTGGGTCTAGATCTGCTCCATTTAAACCGGGGTTTCCTGCTACGCCTTTTCCACCTGGATGCAAAGACTCTACGAGTCTGGGCAAAATCATAATGAGGGGCAAATAAATAAAATAGGCGAAAATATTGTACACCGCGCTGATTTTTGCACGTTTGTCAATGTCGGGAATGGCATTGCGCAATACTAAATAGGCAAAATAAATCAGCAGGGCAATGGCTACTCCAATTTGCTTAGGATCATTGCTCCATGGTTCTCCCCAAGTATAGGTAGCCCAAATGGCCCCAGTAACTAAGCCGAGTACACCCATCAAAATGCCGGTTTTGGCAAAAGAAGCTGCAAAAATATCGTATCGGAGGTCGGGCTTGCGAAGGTATAAAATGGAGTAGGTCAGCGAGGTGGTAAGTAAAATAATTTGCCCAAACCACATGGGTACATGAAAAAAAAGATTCCGAATGGTTTCCTTCAAATTCCCGATATACGGCACTTTAATTAGAAATCCTGCGGTAAATGTGTAGATTAGTAACACCGCGGCCAATATTTTCCACCAACTTTTTCGCATGTAATCAATTATGTAAATGCAAATTTAGGGGAAACAAAGGGTCATGCAAATTGTTATTTTTATTCGGAGTTTAGTAGTCATTTTGGCCCTTGAAAAAATTGGATGCCAGTTTGGACTGAGGAAGATATTAAAAAAGTTCTGCAAGTGGGTTTTATGAAAATCAATCTTTCCATAAAAAGGGGAATAAGATGATGGAAAGCGCAATCACCATGATATCTAATCCAACAATAAGTAGCGATAGCTGAAGCAGCGCGCCTTCTCTGAATACTTCTCCAAATGCAGATTTTGACAGACGGATTAGCAGCAGCAATTGAGGAATAATCAAGGGGAATCCCATGATGGCCATCAATGCGGCATTTTGTTGCGCCTTAGCGGCTATGGCTGCAAGTAAAGTAAAGACCAAGCTAAGGCTGATACCCCCCAAACAAACGATACCCGTAAATTGAAGGGTGTTGGATAAAGGGTTTTTTAGTAAAATAAAAAATAAGCCCAAACTTAGCAGGCTCATAATCAACATCAGTATAATGTTATAAATAAGTTTTGCGATAATGAATGCCTTTGCTCCTGAGATAGTGTAGAAATATAACATCCTACCCCTACTTTCTTGCAAAAAACTTTTAGCAACAGCATTTACACAAACAAATAATTGGATGATCCAAAACAATCCATTCCAGACTTCGCCTTCAGGATTATTGATGGAAAGGTATAACACAAATATGGTGGAAGCCACATATAAAAGAATACCATAAAAACTATGTTGTTGCCTCAACTCAAGCAGCAAATCTTTTTTGAGTAGGGCAAAAATTGTTTTGGTCATTGCAGAAAATTACTGTTTTAATTCTTTTTGGTGATGGCTAATTGCTAATTCTATGTAGATTTTTAGTCGATAAAAACCATTCGTATTGGCTCTAAATAGTAATACAGTTTCTGCATCTAGGTTCATACTCCTCTTTTTCCCCGATCAAAATTTGCCCTCCCTCACTGGATTTTCTGTAGCTAATATTGGCAATATTTCCACACTTTACGCAGATTGCATGCAGTTTGGTAATGTAGTCAGCAACAGCTAGCAGGTTAGGCATCTGCCCAAAGGGCTTGCCTGTATAGTCCATATCCAGGCCGGCAACAATTACTCTTATTCCGCGCATAGCAAGCTGCTCACAAACATTTACAATTTCTTCATCAAAAAATTGCGCCTCATCTATACCCACTACATCAGCACCCTGAGCGAGTAACAAAATATTCTGGGAACTTTCTACTGGGGTACTTTGTATAAAATTGGTATCATGACTTACGATTTTTATTTCGTCATAACGCATATCAATAGCGGGTTTGAATATCTCGGCTT
>CANJAW010000361.1:0-3295 GCA_947472215.1 Chitinophagaceae bacterium | reverse complement strand
GTAACTGATAATTAGTTAACTGAAAACTGAAAGTTTTTTAATTAATAGTTGATAATGGATAGTTGAATAATGGATAAATGATAATGAATAATTGATAATAGTTCAACTAAACCCCTAAACATCTAAACTCCTAAACCTCTAAAGATCTAAACCCCTAAACCCCTAAACTCCTAAACTCCTAAACTCCTAAACCCCTAAACTTTTTTCGTCGTTGGTTGATCTAATTGATTGGAAAGTGCAAAGTTAAAATATGGCTTTGATTATATTTTGTTTAACGCTTTGCTAATTATTAGTTAAAATGACAAAACGACGCGAGTAAATATTTTAACTTATAAATAATTTTAATAGTTTAATGAAAATTCTATAATAAAAATCAGGTTGCATTTCATTAATTTTGATTTTTTTTACAGATACTACAAAAAATTATGTACAGTTCGAAAATACGATCCCATTGCCCAATCACAACAGGAATAGATGTTATAGGCGATAAATGGACATTGCTTATTATTAGGCATATGCTTTTCTACCACAAACATACTTACGGAGAACTGCTTGATATGAGAGAAAGAATTGCTTCGAAAGTTTTAGCAGAGCGCTTGAGAACATTAGCTGCTGATGGATTGATTGAAAAAAGGGATCACCCAACTAATAAAAAAGTGTATTTGTATACGCTTACGGACAAGGGTATCAGCACTTTAGAAATTATTGCGAAAATAATTAAATTTTCAACTACCCATTACCGCGCACAAATATTGACAAAGCCTGTTGATAAAACAAAGCTGTCATATATTTACATACATGCTAAATCAGAGGAAGATTTTATTAAGGATTCTAAAAAAGAGTATATAAAATTTAGAAAAAAATTATTGAATTTTTAGTTGAATAGCCGCTTACAGTTCGGTCAATTCTATTCTATTCCTCCATTTAAAAGTTACCGCTCTAATTTAAAATTAGCATCAGCTATAGGACGCTTTGGCGCATTGGCTATTTTATAGCCAGTGCGATACATCCAATCGGCCATCTTTTTTAATTTCGGATAATTAATATTTTCTGCATTATCTGCCGGTGTGTGATAATCGTCATGTAATAAAGATGAATACATGATTGCAGGAATACCCAAACGGGCATAAGGTAAATGATCACTTCTAAAATACCAACCTTCCAAATGCGTTACCTTGTCATAAGTAGTATCCAATTTAAATTTAGGCCCTTCATTATTGGCTGCTAAGACCATCTTAATTAAATCAAGCGAATTTCGGTGGGGCGCTTGCATACCTAATACGGCAGCACTGTCTATATTATTACGACCAATCATATCTCCGTTTAATACAGCTACTATGCTATTAATCGGTACAGTGGGGTGCGCTGAATAATATCTTGAGCCTAATAGACCTCTTTCTTCAGCACCATGTATTACAAATAGAATCGATCGCTTTGTTGGGTTTTTTACAAAAGCACGGGCATTCGCCAACATGGCTACATCTACACTTCCGTTGTCATCTGCTCCATAATAAGTAGAATCGTGGTTAATAACATTTCTAATCCCATGTGCATCCTGGTGTCCACTATACAAAAGATGTTCCGCCTTTAATTTTACATCGACACCTTCTATTTTTCCTACAATATTTACAGAAGGGTAGTCATATTTTTTTACGATTAAGGTAGCTTTGAAACTTGCATTGTTTGCTGCGATTTCTTTTTTCATAGAGCTATGAACCCAAATAACAGGAACAGTTGTATTTATTGAAACATTGGGTCCATTATCAATATCATAAGTCCCTCTTTTAAAATTTTCGCTAGCATCCTCCCATGCTTTTTCGGCAATATCATCTGCGATGATAATAATTGCAGATGCTCCTTTGCGAATAATGGGCATTGCGTATTTAACCAAAACACTGCGGTTATAACGCCATGTTGGCAAAGAAATCTGTAAATTAATACCCAAGGAAGAAGCTTCAAAAGCCACTACTTTATTTTGCACATCTAATTTGTTGCTGTCTATATCTGCTGCATTGCCCAAGTATTCAATCGGAGAAGAAAAACTACCATTGGCCATTTGTGCTACAGCGGCTTCAGACCATAAAGCAAGTTGTACATTATTAATGGTAACAACCGATTTTTCGTCGATATGGTTTCGCCATAAAGTAAAAAACTGAAAAAATGTACCGTCATCGCCTGCTGGTTTCAATCCAATCGATCTATATTTTTCAGCTAGCCACGCAGATGCTTTTAATTCATCTAAAGTGCCTGCAGAGCGGCCGTTAAAATGCGCATCTGCTAAAGCGTACAAGTCTTTTTTCAAATCCGCCTCTTTTATTAGCGATAGTCCCGGAGGACTTTGGGCCATCAAATGCTGAAAACTAAAAAGAAATAGGGCAATGGTAAAAAAGATTTTCATATGTATAGTTTTATAGTCTTTGTTGTAAAAGCTAGGTAAATATAAATCTATTTCAATAATGTATTACCAAAGATTATCAATCCAATTGAAATACTTGAATTTACTTGTGCACTCTTCTACAACCGAAAACAGTTAGAAGTGGATGGATGTGTAGGTAAATATTTTACTGGCTATTTTGGATAAAAGGAAGGTTAATTTTGATGCCTGCAAATTTGCTTGCCCGAAGGAGCAGGACTTCGTCCTTTGTCTGCAGAGTTACTGCAGCCGCTGTTAGCATTCCCTCCTGCGCTTATTTTACAAAAATATTGAATGTATATAAAAATTACCAATGACTTTGTTTCTAACTCCGTTCTTTCATTTAAATTCAAATGGATTTATTTTATAGCTGATTCCTTCAAGTGGTTATTTCTATTTTGATTTAACAAATTTCACTGCATCTATAAAATCAGGATTCTCAATTTTTAAAATATAGGATCCTGCTATTAGATTTCCTAAGTCAATATTGACTCCATGGAAAATAGCAAGGCCGGATTCCTTTCTTGCCATTACCTCAAATCCATCGGCCGACCAGATGCTTAATTTAAACAATGCTGATTTTGGAGGAGTATTAATAAATTGAACCTTTGTATTATTGACAACCGGGTTTGGATACAATTTTACTCCTAAGCTGCCAGGCTTAAGTATCACTTCGCAGTTCATTGCAAATTCCCCTTTCGCTCTTTCTCCATAAAGCACCGCAATGCCATTTTGAACAGTTAAGCAAGTAGCTGAACTTTTGAATTGAATAGCCAAACCGTTGTTTTGCAAGCCGGGAATAGCTCCCATCGAACTCATAATAAAACCACTGGCTGATTGAGCATATCCATCTACGGTAAATAAGAATACAACTAATAGGGG
>CANJAW010000360.1:0-3314 GCA_947472215.1 Chitinophagaceae bacterium | reverse complement strand
CAATTCCACCCGAAGAATGATCTGTATTTACCTCTGGGTCAAACCCATTGTATTTGGTGATTACAAAAAGATTCTGGCCAGTAACAGATAATCGCATAGCAGTTATCCAACGACTTACACCGATATTTTTTGTATTAAAGGTATACCCAAGCGAAAGATTATTCAACCTCAAATAAGCACCATCTTTCACATAGCGGCTACTTACCGAAGCCGAATTGCTAGTAGATTCTCCTGCTGTATTGATGGCATCAATAGTAGTATTGTTTCCTTTCGAAAGTTTGAGTTTATAGAAATAACCATTCGAAGTGTTGTCGTATAATTTATTTCCCGAAACACCATTGAAGTTTACTATAAAATCAAAGTCCTTGTAGGCCATTGTACCATAGAAGCTATACAATAGGTTAGGAAGTGCTGATCCAATAGCTATTCTGTCTTTATCAGAAATAATGCCATCGCCATTTTGATCTTTGAATTTACTTACACCAGCAGCATCTAAACCAATAAACTCTTTCAGGAAGATTGTGCCAATTGGTTGATTATTTACATAACCATTAATGGTAGCAGTACTAAGTCCAGACCCAGATGCACCACCAGTAGTAATAAGTGAATACGGAGAGTTGGTTACCAAATTATTAATGATGGTCATATTTCCACCTATAGAATAATTGAACCCTTTACCGGTTTTTATTTTGTAATCTAATTCGGCTTCGAAACCTTTATTCGTAATATTCATATCCTTTACATTGGTCCAGAAACTACCGGCCGGTTGAATAGGATCGGCAGGAACTACTTCCAATAGAATATTGCTGGAAACTTTGTTAAACACATCCAATGAACCTGTCAATTTTCCTTTGAAAAGTCCGAAATCAATACCAACATTGGTTTGAGAAGACATTTCCCATTGGATATTTGGATTCGCTAAACGAGAGAATACTGTACCTGCTGAGTAAGCGCCGGTTTCTGAAAGTGGATAAGTGGCACTAGCTGATATCGCAGACGTGTACAAAGCCTGGGTGATTTTAGGAGGAATTTCCTGGTTACCCGTTTGGCCCCATCCTGCCCTTACCTTCAGGTTGCTGAAGATAGAATTTTTCATGAATTTTTCCTCAGAAGCTTTCCATCCAAGAGAGAAAGAAGGGAAGGTTCCATAACGATTGTTTTTACCAAATTTAGAAGATCCATCCGACCTGATATTGGCAGTGGCAAGGTATTTATTCTTATACTGATAATTTACCCTTCCAAAAAAAGACTGCAATTCATTGATGAAAGCATATCCACCAGGCTTGTTGGCAGCAAGTGTTAAATCCTGTCCAAGAGATGGATTGTATTGAGGCTCTACTGGAGAGATTGGAAATCTGTCAATACTATAATTCCTTCCCTGAAAGAATCCTTTTTCATAGGAATGCCCTGCCATTGCAGAAAGACTATGATCTCCACTGGTCATGGTGTAGGTAAGGTAATTTTCAATCAAATTGGTACGGCTGGTATTGTAATAGGTTGCCAGTCCACCGAGTTGAAGCGGTACAAGATTGGGCAAATTTTGAATATCTACTGTACTATTGTTATTGTTAACCCCATAATTGAGTTTGTAAATCAATCCCTTAGCAATCCTGAAGGAGGAAGAAATATTTCCTCCCACATTATTACCCTTTCTCATATCCTGGCTCAACTTAAAAGTAAGCATTGGATTTTCTATATCTAGGTACATCGCTGGGTTACCAGCTGCATCATACGCAGGATAGGTAGGATTGTTGGAAATGGCATTGGCAATTACTGAGTTAATGGGAGGACGGTTATTGGTAGTGCTCAACACATTGATGTTGGCTTCTACAATCAAGCGATCTTCCAAAAATTTCTGTGTCACATTGAAATGGCCACTATACCGATTCAGATCATTGTACTTAATAATACCCTCTTGATTTTGAATACCAAAAGAAGCGTAATAAGTAAGCTTATCTGCGCCGCCGCTTAAATTAAGATTATGATTTTGAGTATTCGCAGACCTTGTAATCTCCTTCTGCCAATCGGTATTACCACCCTTGTCAACTAATATGCCGCCTGCTGCCACTACCTGTTTTTTATAATCAGCAGTAGAGAAAATAGGAAGTGCTTTGGCAAGTGTAGAAATACCCCAGCTTGTATTGAAATTGATTTTACCAACACCTGCCTTACCACGTTTGGTGGTAATCAGAATTACACCATTGGCACCGCGCGAACCATAAATGGCGGTGGCCGATGCATCTTTCAATACATCAATAGACTCAATATCATCTGGGCTATAGGTTCCACCTGGAACACCATCTACCACAAAAAGTGGAGAGGTACCCCTTAGGCCACCTGGTCCACGAACGGTGATTCCAATTGATGCGCCTGGCTCACCTGTAGAAGAAGTAACATTTACTCCGGCGGCCTTGCCCTGAAGCAACTGCTCAACCCCGTTAATGATACCACGATTAAATGATTCGCTTTTGATGGACTTAACCGCACCGGTTACATCCTTTTTACTCTGCGTACCATATCCCATCACTACTACCTGAGCAAGGTCTGCAGCAGCTGGTTTAAGTGCCACATTAATGGTAGTTTTTCCTTTTACCGCTATTTCTTGACTTGCATAACCAACAAAGGTGAAAACCAGTAAGGCATTTTCGTCAGATACTTTAATAGAATAGTTTCCTTGTGCATCTGAGATTGTACTGGTACCAGCTCCTTTTACAGTAATACTAGCGCCGCTAAGGCCTCCGCCAGTAGTTTCATCGGTCACTTTACCAGAAATTCCCTTATCAGAAATTTTAAAGGAAATTTTTGTAGTAATTCCAGTGGCCAATACAGCCATGGGACTTGCAAAAGATAGTAGGATAAATAAAAATCCCAACCATCCTGCATTCCTTATGAAATATTTCATTTCAGAAGGAGACTTGTCATGTTTTAGTAGACTCATAGTTTGTTGTTAAGGTTAATTTAATTGTAATAGTAGATTATGGTAAGCGTATTGTTAATTCCTTTATTGCCCTATTAGATTCTGCGCCAATGTTTGTAGCCTGGTAAACTTGTTGGGGCCTGATTTTATACCCCTATTTTTTGTTTGGGTTGCAAAGATATTTTTGTGATTTTAACAAATCGTTAATTGAAAGTTAAGTTAAAGTAAACCAATTATAACAATAACCCCAAATTTATTTACTTTAAGTAAACCATTGTTAAAATATAGTAAAAAAATAAAAAGCAATATTCAATCGTCAATTATTGGTTTTAGTGCCAATAATCTTATCAAATATATAACCAACAACAAATCAACCAAAGTCAATTTGCGTTTTATT
>CANJAW010000359.1:0-3342 GCA_947472215.1 Chitinophagaceae bacterium | reverse complement strand
CCAACCGGTCACACAGCTAGTACAAAAACCAACCGTAGGGGTAATTTTTTAGGCCACAAAACAATTATAATAGTAAATAACTAAAATAATATCGAACAGGCCCCTAAAAAAGAAATACAGGTTGTACTTTTGCACTTTGATATAATTATGGAAATAACCGTTACAACCGCAGAACAACTTCGGCTTACAGCAGAAGAATTTACATTAATACAGCAAAAGCTAGGGCGCACCCCAAACTTTACCGAACTCTGTTGCTTCAGCGCCATGTGGAGTGAGCATTGTAGTTACAAGAACTCTATTAAATGGCTAAAAACATTGCCCAGAGATGGACAAAAAATGCTCGTAAAAGCCGGAGAAGAAAATGCAGGTCTGATGGATATTGGAGATGGCTACGGAGTTGTATTTAAAATTGAAAGTCACAACCACCCCAGTGCCATTGAACCTTTTCAGGGTTCTGCCACAGGTGTAGGTGGTATTCACCGCGATATTTTTACGATGGGTGCTAGGCCCATTGCATCGTTGAATTCACTGCGATTTGGTAATTTAACCGAGGCCAAAACCCAGCATTTACTTGCGGGGGTGGTACATGGCATTGGTCATTATGGTAACTGCTTTGGCGTACCAACGGTAGGAGGAGAAATTTATTTTGAAAACTGTTACCATACCAACCCACTTGTAAATGCCATGAGTGTAGGCATTTTAAAAAATGGAGATACCATATCGGCAACTGCTGAAGGAAAAGGTAATCCTGTTTTCTTTGTAGGCAGTGCTACTGGAAAAGATGGTATTGGTGGTGCGTCCTTTGCATCAGCCAACATCACTGCAGACAGCGCAGAAGATCTTCCCGCAGTACAAGTAGGCGATCCCTTTCAGGAAAAGAAGCTATTAGAGGCTTGTTTGGAAGTAATAAAAACAGGCGCTATTGTAGGAATGCAAGATATGGGAGCAGCAGGCATTATCTGCTCAACAGCAGAAATGAGTGCCAAAGGAAATTCAGGAATGAAAATTTATCTCGATAAAGTCCCCATGCGCCAACAAAATATGAAGGCTTGGGAACTTTTATTGAGCGAAAGCCAGGAAAGAATGCTGATGGTAGTAGAAAAAGGAAAAGAGGCCGCTGTTATTGAAATATTTGAAAAATGGGATCTTCCTTGCAGTGAAATTGGTGAGGTGACTGCAGGTGGTGAACTTGAATTTTATATGAATGGAGAGCTGGAAGCCTCACTTCCCGCTGTGGAACTTGTTTTGGGTGGCGGTGCACCAGTATATGAAAGGGAATATGCTCGTCCGCAGTATATGGATCAAATAGCAGCATTTGATGCAGCAACGATTCAGCTACCGACAGATCTAAAGGCAGTAGCGGAACAATTAATTCAAATACCCAATATTGCTAGCAAGCGCTGGATATACACTCAATATGATAGCATGGTTGGTGCTGGTACCTGTAGTACCAATGAACCAAGTGATGCAGCCATCGTACTGGCAAAGCCCACCAATAAAGGACTTGCCCTTACCACCGATTGTAATAGCCGCTATGTTTTTGCCGACCCTTACAAAGGGGCAATGATTGCAGTAGCAGAGGCGGCAAGGAATATCGTTTGTAGTGGTGGTCAGCCATTGGGTGTTACTAACTGTCTCAATTTTGGCAATCCCTACAATCCCGAGGTGTACTACCAATTTGTGCATGCCATTAAGGGAATGGGAGAAGCCTGCGTGAAATTTGACACGCCCGTTACAGGAGGAAATGTAAGTTTTTACAACCAGTCTCCTGATGGCCCCGTATACCCTACTCCTACCATTGGTATGGTGGGGTTACTAGAAAATGTTAGCCAAAAAATGACGATGGATTTTAAAAATGCCGGGGATCATATTTATTTAATAGGCAATAGCAGCAACGATTTTAACTCATCGGAATATCTGCACAAAATACATGGAGTAGAATTTAGCCCGGCACCACATTTTGAATTGAATGAAGAATTTGATTTGCACCGGGTAATAGAAAAACTAATCAAGGACCAGTTGGTTCTTTCGGCTCATGATGTAAGTGAAGGCGGAATTTTTGTTACACTCACTGAGAGTGGTTTTAACAAAAATCTTGGCTACCAGATTACCACCAACAAGAACTTCCGTAAAGATGCATGGCTTTTTGGAGAGGCGCAGACTAGGGTAATTGTATCGGTATCCCAACAGCAGGTGGCCGCCTTTGAAACTAGCGTAGGCGCTTTGAATGTACATTTTGAAAAACTGGGATCCGTAACAACTGGTGCCATGCAGATTGATAATGAGAACTGGGGTGATATTCAAGAATGGGGTAAAAAATATGACCAGGCAATTGGAAATCTTTTAGCAGGCCATGAATCAGAACAGGCGTTGATAGCCCTGTAACCTACTGGAACTAAATCGATGGGTAGCGGGCAGAACAAAGTTAGCCACACAAGTACTTTTATTTAGATGTTGATAAGGAGTAAATAAATTTCACTTTACCAATAATTAATTAATAAAACGAAAAAGTAATAATAAATACCATGAACAAAAAAATCGCCATTATTGGAGGTGGAAATTTGGGAAGTGCCATCGCAGAAGGTTTGATAAAAAGTAAATTTTGCAAACCCGCTGATATCATACTTACCAAAAGGAATACGGCTACTATCAAACACCTTGCTAACAAAGGTGTTCAGGTAACTTCAGATAATGCGGCAGCGGTAAGAAAAAGCGAATTGATAATCTTGGCGATCAAGCCATTTCAGCTAAGCGAAGTGTTACATGGTCTAAAAAAAGAACTTAGTTCTAAACACATTTTAATTTCGGTGGTAACTGGAGTAACGCTTTTAGAAATTGAATCCAACATTAAAAAGAAACTCCCTGTTTTCAGGGCTATGCCCAATACAGCCATTGCCATTCAGCAAAGCATGACTTGCATCAGTTATTCCAATGCTGCAGCTAGCCAGATTGAGTTTGTGAATGAGTTATTTTCCAACCTTGGGAAAGTAACCATGATAGATGAAAAACTGATGGATGCCGCTACCGTACTAGGTGCCTGCGGTACTGCCTTTGCGATGCGGTATATACGCGCAAATATTCAGGGCGGAATAGAAATTGGATTTGACGCAACCACTGCCAATCTGATTGCAGCACAAACCGTAAAAGGGGCAGCAGAATTATTATTACAAAAAGACACTCACCCCGAACAGGAAATTGATAAAGTAACCACGCCAAAAGGTTGCACCATTGCAGGACTTAATGAAATGGAGCACCAAGGATTTAGTTCTTCGTTGATTAAAGGAATTGCAACCAGTTTCAATAAAATTGCAAAGGGGTAAAACTTTCATTGCAAAACTTACT
>CANJAW010000358.1:0-3342 GCA_947472215.1 Chitinophagaceae bacterium | reverse complement strand
TCCATAACCATATCCGTATCCATACCCATTACCTAGTTGCCCCATATTGATTCCGCGCTTTTTTACCCCATTAAAAACAATACACATATTGTTGAATTTTTTCTGTTGATTCAATTCATTGATCATTTTCAGAAATATCTTAGGGGTTCGGTCATGCCTTATCACGTATAAGGTTACATCCGCATAGTCCTTTAATAATTGGGCATCCGTTACTGGGCCAATAGGAGCTGTATCAATAAATATAAAATCAAACTGCTCCTTGATTTGCTCCATCATGTTACTAAAAGCTAGTTTACCAATCAATTCAGTTGGATTGGGCGGAATAGCGCCGGCTGGAATAATATACAGATTAGGAATGGAGGTTTCCTTTATAATTTTATCAATACTAACTTTTCCAACCACGTAGTTGGATATACCTGGATCTCTTGGTACATTCATTAATTTACTCAGCTTTGGTTTTCGGAGATCCATTTCCATCAAGGCCACTTTTTTGCCAGTTAGGGTAAAACTGATTGCGAGATTGATGGCGATAAAGCTTTTTCCCTCACTCGAAATACTGGAGGTAACCAATAATGTTTTATTCAAATCATTCAATCCCATAAAGGAAAGATTGGTCCGCAAGGCCCTAAACTGCTCAGCAATAACGGTTCTTTTTCCTTCACGTATGACAATGGGGATTTTTGTATTTGCCTGAACGATTTCCCCTACAAAAGGAACGGTCGTTTTATCCTCAATATCATCGCGAAACAGCACTTTGCTCTTAAATTGCTCTTTCAATAAAACCATAAAAACGGCGGCCAATAAGCCAACGATAAAGCCTGTGAGGTAAAAATTCTTTGCTACAGGTGTTACAGGACCAATCACAGCTGGTGTTTCAATGACTCGTAAGTCTGCACCAGTGGAGGCAGATGAAATAGCCGTCTCTTCCCGTTTTTGCAATAGATAGGAATAAATATTATTTTTAATTACCTGTTGTCGGCTGATTTCTAATAAGCCCCTTTCCTTTTGGGGTACCGTCTGCAGTAATCCATTACTGAGGGCTATATTTTTGCTGATATCATTTTTTACCGTTACCAAATTATTTTTGATGCTGACTATATTTTCCAACATATCTGACTTCAACCTACTTATTTTGGCTTTAGCCTGCAACACGGGTTCACTATTCTCACCCGTTATTCGGGAAGCATTTTCAAAATCATATTCTGCTTTATATAAATCGCTTAAAAGCCCACTCAAGGTGGCGTCTGATAGCAGGGATAAAGAGGGAACCGTTCCAGGACGCCGCCCTTTGTTCAACACATAGTCCCTGGTATCTGCTAATATTTCGAGTTGTAAATTGACTTCCCCTTTTTTACTATCCAATTCACGAACTTTGGTAAGGTATAATTCACCCTGGGTTCCTACATTATACAAGGATTCACGATTTTTATAGGCCTCAATATTTTCTTCTACACTGTCTAACTGATGGATTACATAATTCAGTCGATCATCAATAAAATCAAGTGTTTTAGAGGCTATCTGGTTTTTATCATCAATGCCATCCTTATTGTACACTTCAAAAAGACGGAATAAAATATCCCTCCCTTTTTCAGGCACAGGCGTTTGCAATTTTATATCTAATACCGTAGAAGAAGTAGATATGGGAGAAGCCTTCAAGGAGCTTATAATTTCTGCAGCAGCAGCACTTATGGGATGAGTAATGAGAAAATAATTTTTGCCTGACACCTCTTTGTTGTAGCCTTCATTTACTACCGGACGATACCATGTATTTCCCAATAATACTTTACCAGTAAAATTAATTTCCTCACCGTTAATGGCAATTTTTTTGTTAACCCAATTCATTTTGAAGGGATACTTTCCATATTGGTGTTTACTATCCTTTACCGCAGCTATAAAGCGAACAGGAGTATTGTCTCCATACAATTCTTCTAGGCGAACTTTACCTTGATTAAAAACGGTTGCGTATAAATCAAGAGAGCTAACCACTTCCTGCATTAAACTAGAAGAACGCAGCACTAGAATTTCATTTTCTACAATCTTTTTTTCACTAAAAATATTCAGTGCATCCAACACTTTTGAATCGCCCGATCCTTTATTAGGGTCCTTAAGCAACACCTTCGCAGAAGCAACGTAGATAGGCACTTCAGCTCTGTAGTAAACATAGGCAACACTCATTGAAATAGGGATCGTTATGGCAAATAATGGCCAGAATGGCAAATACTTTTGTAACAACTGTACAAAAATATTTGTCGCTTGCTTTTCCTTAAATAATTGTTCCTCTTTCATGAATACTTAATTCAATTTGCTGTTTTAACGAAAAATTCGATCAATCATCAAAAATGCAAATGTTACACTTGATAAAATAGTGGTATACAATAGGTGATTATTGGTTCGCCTTTGCTCTTCAGTTGCCTTTAATTCATTGGGCTTTATTACTACAATATCATTGGGCTGTAAATAATACCAGGGGGAAGTGAAAATGGAAGGATTTTCAAGATTGAGGTGCTTCACCTCTTTGGAGTTTTTAGACTCCCTTATAATCATCACATTATTCAATTGGGCATTGGGATTGCCTCCCCCAGCTTTAGCCATTACTTCAAGCAAGGGTATTTGTTCGGCGAGAATTTCCACCACTTGGGAATTACCATCACCCAAAACGGTAACCCGATGGTTACAAAAATTGATGGTAACAACAGGATCCTTCAAATAGGGTAAAAGCTCAGTTTCCAACATTGCTTTTAATTCCTTTCTGGTAAGACCTGCTACTGAAATCTTACCCAACTTATGCAAGTAAATATATCCATCATGGCTTACCTGAAAACTATTTTTGACATCCCCTTCAACTCCTCTGCTATTAAAAATGGCATCCTCCGTCACATTTAAGCTGGCGATTGAAATGGCCAACTGGTCATTTGGCTGGATTTTTAATTCCAGCTCTTTATTTACAAAACCCGTGATAACAGTATCACGACTGATATCTTTAAAATAATAGGCTGGACGATAGATTTTACATGAAGTAAAAAAAATTGCCGTAGCCGTTAGTAAATAGATGAATGGATGATATAATTTATGAATCATGGGCATCAGAGATATTAAATAAGATCACTAAAAAACATTTTCATCAACCTGAAAAAGTGAGGTCAATTAATAATGATAAAATAGATCGGGTATTATGTAATAAGGAAAATGGCCAATGCAACCATTTGCTTTTTAGTGGATACTATCCATTAAATTGATAGTACGCTTTGCTTTTTCGGCTTTGACTTTTTTTATTCCATAAAGCACACCAGCTGCCATCAACAAGACGATACCACCATCAATTGGCGCATCTGGATCGCCCCC
>CANJAW010000357.1:0-3366 GCA_947472215.1 Chitinophagaceae bacterium | reverse complement strand
GATATTGATGGTGCTCCCGAAGAAAAAGAAAGGGGTATCACAATTAATACGGCACACGTTGAGTATGCTACAGACACTCGTCACTATGCTCACGTGGATTGTCCAGGTCACGCCGATTATGTGAAAAACATGATTACAGGTGCTGCCCAAATGGATGGTGCTATCTTGGTAGTTGCGGCTACGGATGGTCCAATGCCACAAACTAAAGAACACATTTTGTTGGCTCGCCAGGTTGGTGTACCTCAAATTGTTGTTTTCATGAACAAAGTGGATCTAGTAGATGATCCAGAATTATTGGAATTGGTTGAAATGGAAATTCGTGAGTTGTTAACTTCTTACGGTTTTGATGGCGACAATACTCCAATTATTCAAGGTTCTGCAACGGGCGCGTTGGCTGGAGACGAAAAATGGATTCAAAAAATCAACGATCTAATGGATGCAGTTGATAGTTATATTCCTTTACCTCCAAGGTTAGTTGATTTACCATTCTTGATGAGTGTGGAGGATGTATTCTCTATTACTGGTCGTGGAACAGTTGCAACTGGTCGTATCGAAAGAGGTCGCATTAAAGTAGGCGAAGCAGTTGAAATCGTTGGTTTGATGGAAAAACCTTTAAACTCTGTTTGTACAGGTGTTGAAATGTTCAAAAAATTATTGGACGAAGGAGAAGCCGGAGATAATGCAGGTTTATTATTACGTGGTATTGAAAAAACCCAAATCCGTCGTGGTATGGTGCTTTGCAAGCCAGGTTCTATTACTCCTCATACCGAATTCAAGGGTGAAGTTTACGTTTTGAGCAAAGAAGAAGGTGGTCGTCATACACCATTTTTCAACAAATACCGTCCTCAGTTTTATTTCCGTACTACTGATGTAACTGGTGAAGTTACATTGAATGCAGGAACTGAAATGGTGATGCCTGGTGATAACACTTCTTTAAATGTTGTGTTGATTCAGCCGATCGCAATGGAAAAAGGTTTGAAATTTGCAATTCGTGAAGGTGGCCGTACCGTAGGTGCTGGTCAGGTTACCGAAATTGTAAAATAAGAGAATCATTAGTATCTTTGGATAGAATTAGCTAATTAGCAAATTTGCTAATTAGCTAATTCGTTTATACGGACATGGTGCAACGGTAGCATACGGGTCTCCAAAACCTTTGATCTTGGTTCGAATCCTAGTGTCCGTGCTGATTGCTGTGGTAAAAAACAAAAGCCGTAAGGTTAGCTGTAAATTTTCATAGTAAGTATTTTTATAATTTTCAAATTTGAATGATGAACAAACTGACAGCGTATATAAAAGACTCTTATGAAGAGTTGGTTGAAAAGGTAACCTGGCCCAGTTGGGAGCAGTTACAGCAATCTACCATGATTGTGCTGGGTGCTACTATATTCATTACCGCCATAGTTGGTATCATGGATTTTATAGCGAATGGGTCTTTAAAATTTATTTACTCTTTGTTTAAGTAATATTACAATGGAAGAATCAATTGTGCAGGATAAGGAAAGTAAATGGTACGTACTTCGTGTTGTAAGTGGCAAGGAGCGTAAGATCAAGGAATACCTTGATAAGGACATTATTCGTAATGGATGGTCTGAAATTATAAAGCAAATCTTCTTGCCGGTTGAAAAAGTGTATAAAGTTCAGGCAGGTAAGAAGGTAATGAGGGAAAGAAATTTTTATCCAGGCTATGTGATGATCGAAGTGGCGGATAAAAAGCTCAATGACGACATGGTGCAGCATATCAGCAATATTAGCAATGTAATGCATTTCTTAACAGATGGAAAGGGGAGTAAGGGAAATATCATTTCCCTTAGGAAATCAGAGGTGAATAAAATGTTGGGTAAGGTGGATGAAATGGGTGAAGGAGGCGGAATGACAATGAGTGAGCCATTTATCATTGGTGAAACGATTAAAATTATTGATGGTCCATTCAATGACTTTAACGGAATGGTGGAAGAAGTAAATGATGAAAAAAAGAAACTCAAGGTACAGGTGAAGATATTTGGCAGGGCCACACCGGTGGAACTGAATTATATGCAAGTAGAAAAAATAGCATAATATTAAAAAGCCACTTTTTGTGGCTTTTTTCTTTACTACGCCATTTGTCCGGATTTGGAAAGTCCAAACCGTTATCCGGCAGAACCTAAATAATATTTTTACCAAAAAGTCTCGGGTTTTCCGGGATTTTTTGGTAAAATAACAGGATTTAAAATAATTTCCCTTACCTTTGCCGCCCCAAATAGTTCTTGTTAGAATTTATTGAATTGGGAGTGTCGATTATTATCGGCACGCTATCACCAAAAAAAATTATTACATGGCAAAAGAAATTACCGGCTATGTCAAGCTCCAATGTAAAGGAGGACAAGCTAATCCGGCACCCCCAATCGGACCTGCACTAGGTTCAAAAGGTGTTAACATCATGGAGTTCTGCAAACAGTTCAATGCAAGAACCCAGGATAAACCAGGGAAAGTTCTTCCCGTTCTTATCACCGTTTTTGCTGATAAGTCTTTCGAATTTATTATTAAAACACCACCTGCAGCCGTCCAGTTAATGGATGCAGCTAAAATAACGAGTGGTAGTAAAGAACCTAACCGCGTAAAAGTGGGTAAAGTTTCCTGGGCGCAAGTTGAGGAAATCGCCAAAGATAAAATGGCTGACCTCAATGCTTTTACTTTGAATAGCGCCATGAGTATGATTGCAGGGACTGCACGTAGCATGGGGTTAACTGTTGACGGAAAAGCTCCTTGGGAAAATTAATTATCAACCACAAAAAATTTTAGAAAATGATTACTAAAAAAAGAAAATTAGCAAACGCTAAGGTTGATGTTAATAAAGTTTATTCCTTGAAGGAAGCTTGCACCTTAGTGAAAGAAATTAATACAACCAAATTCGACAGTTCTGTTGATTTGCATATCAAATTGGGTGTAGATCCAAAAAAAGCTGACCAAGCTATTCGTGGTACCGTTTCATTGCCACACGGCACCGGTAAAACCAAAAAAGTATTGGTGCTTTGTACTCCCGATAAGGAAGAAGCTGCAAGAGCCGCAGGAGCTGATTTTGTTGGCCTTGATGAATTCATTACAAAAATTGAAGGTGGTTGGACAGATGTCGATGTAATCATCGCTACACCTTCAGTAATGCCTAAAATTGGTAAATTAGGTAAAGTGCTAGGACCACGTAATTTAATGCCGAATCCTAAGACTGGAACCGTTACTAATGACGTAGCCAATGCCGTAAATGAAGTAAAGGGTGGTAAAATCGCTTTCAAAGTAGATAAAGTGGGTATCATTCACGCTTCTATCGGACGTGTAAGTTTTGGTGCTGATAAAATTGCAGAGAATAGTCTGGAATTGATTAGTGCTATTGTT
>CANJAW010000356.1:0-3370 GCA_947472215.1 Chitinophagaceae bacterium | reverse complement strand
ATGAGCTAATCAAATATAATAAGCAATTTCAGTTTATGCCCTATCCCAACCGAAGCCATAGCATTTCCGAAGGCGAGGGAACCGGCTTGCACCTGGCTACATTGTACACGAAGTTTCTAAAAGAATATTGCCCCCCGGGAGCAAGATAAAAAAGGACATAAAAAAACCGAAGCAATCAGGCTTCGGTTTTTTATGCTGTAAAAATATCACTTACTCATCTCCGTAAAATACTGGTGGAAGTAGGGGATCGTTTCAATGCCTTTATAGAAATTTTCGAGGTTGAATTTTTCATTCGGACTGTGCAGGTTATCGCTATCGAGCCCAAAGCCCATGAATACGATTTTAACACCTAGTTCTTTTTCAAACAAGGCACAAATGGGAATACTTCCTCCACCCCGAACGGGTATTGGTGCTTTACCAAAAGTAGTTTCCATCGCCTTGGCTGCAGCACGGTATCCGATGCTATCAATAGGAGTCATATAAGGCTCACCCCCATGATGTTCAAACGCATCCACGGTAACGCCTGGCGGTGCAATTTTTTTAAAGTAGGCTAGTAAAAGGGCGGTAATTTTTTCTGATGATTGATTGGGAACCAGCCTCGCAGATACCTTTGCCATGGCCTTGCTGGGCAAAACCGTTTTGGCACCTTCTCCTTGGTATCCACCCCAAATTCCATTGAGTTCTAGCGTAGGCCGTATACCTGTTCTTTCATTGGAGGTATACCCTTTTTCGCCCCACAATGCATTGACTCCAAGATCATCCTTAAAATCCTGTTCATTGAAAGGGGCTGCTGCCATTAATTTTCTTTCCTCAGTGGATGATTCCGCTACATCGTCATAAAATCCCGGAATGGTAATATGGTTATTTTCATCATGACAGGAAGCAATCATTTTGGCGAGTAGGGTGATGGGATTAGCTACTGCTCCTCCATACACGCCGCTATGTAGGTCGCGGTTAGGGCCAGTAACAGTCAATTCAATGTAACTGAGTCCGCGGACGCCGATATCAATACTGGGTGTATCCAGACTGATCATGGCGGTATCGCTAATCAGCACTACATCTGCTTTTAGTAAATCTTTGTGGCTGGCAACAAATTTTCCCAAGTTGGGGGAGCCTACCTCTTCCTCGCCCTCGATACAAAACTTAATATTGTTGGTGAGTGTGTTGGTTTGAATCATTGTTTCCAATGCTTTTACGTGCATGTACATTTGCCCTTTATCATCGCAACTACCTCGGGCAAAAATTTTACCATCAACGATTACAGGATCAAAGGGACCACTTTTCCATAGTTCTAGCGGTTCGGCTGGCTGTACATCGTAATGGCCATATACCAGTACGGTAGGCTTTGAAGGATCTATTATTTTCTCTGCATACACAATCGGATGCCCTTCTGTTGGGTAAATCACCACCTTATCTGCACCGGCCTCCAATAAGCGCTTTTCCACGCTCGACGCACAGTTTACCATATCGGATTTATTTTCGGCCTTGGCACTTACGCTGGGTATGCGTAACAGATCTAATAATTCTTCTAAGAAACGGGCATTGTTTTTTTCTTGATAATCTTTCCAAACTTGCATTCTACTAATTATTTTTTAAGTGTAAGAGATAAAGTAATTATCGAAATAGATATTCAAATTAATTGGGTGAAACTTTTTTTATTTTCCTAACAATCAATAATGGAGCCAGCAGAGCAATATACAATATAATAGTAATCACCAATGCCCATTTTGAAATAGAAAAAATAAAGGTCAGCAAGGTCGTATATTTCGATAAGTGGCCGGTCAAAGTTAGTAACATGCCCGTGTTTTCCAATATATCCAGTATGCCAGCTGCCAGGGCCCCCGTTGCTAGAAAATGCCCAGTTATTGCGAAAAAGCCACTAAAGGATGCTGCCAGTAACTTGCATGCATGGAAAAAGAATAAGGAATAAAAAAAAAGATAAGCAAAATCAATGCAGGTATTCATTTTTGCCCGGAATACATTGTCAATACTGCTGGTAGCTGTCCAAGCTGTTACTACAGAATTTGCTAGGACAGTATTGTAGGCAAGTTCAAGGTCCAATATTCCTTTTGGGGTACTGGGCGTGGTAAGGGATGCACCCTGTATGCTAATCACTATGGTCATTAGTAACGTACCTGCCAATAAAAAAAATAGTCTTCTGTTTTTTTTATTGCGATTCCTATTCCAATCAGAGGCTGTTAAATCTTTCATTGACATAATTCCAGTTGAGGACTTTCCAAAAATTTTCGATGTAATCTGCCCGACGGTTTTGATATTTTAAATAGTAAGCATGTTCCCAAACATCCAGCCCAAATAATGGGAATCCTTTTGTTTCTGCTATATCCATCAAGGGGTTGTCTTGGTTGGGCGTTGAGCTGACGATTAATTTTTTATCACCAGTAAAAATCAACCAAGCCCATCCACTTCCAAATCTATTTTTAGCGGCTTCAGTTACTTGTTTTTGTAAGGCATCCAGGGAGCCAAAATCTTTCTCGATGGCAGCAAGTAATTTACCTGAAGGGAGGGTATTGTTAGGGGTCAAACATTTCCAAAATAGCTCATGGTTGTAGTGTCCGCCGGCGTTATTGCGCATTTTTGCAGAATAGGTTGAAATTTTATATAAGACTTCTTCCAGCGGTTTGGTCATATCTACTTTTTCAGCAATGGCGGCCTCTTTTACATTTTTACTATAGGCTGCTGCATGTTTGTTATAATGGATATCCATGGTAAGGGTGTCAATCGACGGCTCAAGAGCAGCATAGGCAAATGCAAGCGGTTGTTGATCAAAACCAGTGGTAATTTTATTGGAACTAGTAGCTAGCTTATATTGAGTGTTACCTACAGCAGCCATTACTGAACTAATGGAAGGTAAAGTAATCAAGGTGGCTACTCCTACTTTAGCAGATTGTTGGATAAAATTTCTTCTCGAATTTTGTTTCATAGCTTTTGTTTTAATTTTTTCATCAGGTAGCGCCTGAAGAAAGGTGCGACAATTGTTGTGATTAGTGAATGACCTACATCAAGGTGATTAAGACAAATAAAACTTTACCTCATAAATTTAGTGCTATTTTTTTTGCCAAGGGGTATTTTGTTTACCCAGGATATAATATAACTGCGAATAGCTTTAAAAAATCGGTGATAAAATTCTTTATTGAACAACTGGGAGTCATGTATTGCCTTGTAGGTGAGCAGTGCGCCCAAAGGGGCCAATACCAATATGGAAAGCCACATACCAATTAGTGGGGAAACGATTTCATCTTTCACAAATTTTTCGCCAAACATATTCAGTAAGTGAAATAAAAGAAAAAACACGATGGCTACTACAAGGGGCATTCCCAGCCCACCTTTTCGGATAATAGAACCCAAGGGT
>CANJAW010000355.1:0-3380 GCA_947472215.1 Chitinophagaceae bacterium | reverse complement strand
AGAGGTATTGGAAATGGACAAGGCGTTTATTCAAAATTATGGTCCAATGGTTTTTTAGATTCTGTGCATCAAGGCGTGCAATTTAGTAAAGGAGAAGATCCTGTATTATACATTAAAGATAACGATGGCATCAGCCGCAATGAGCGGAGGGAAATGTTGGACAATCTTTCTGAGTTGAATAATTTGTCTTATCAACAATTTGGTGATCCTGAAATCGCTACGCGCATCAAGCAATATGAAATGGCTTATCGCATGCAGACAGCCGTGCCCGAAGTAATGGATTTATCAAAAGAGCCAGATAGTATTGTAAATATGTATGGCCCGGATTGTTTGGTGCCGGGCACTTTTGCCGCCAACTGTTTATTAGCAAGAAAACTATCCGAAAAAGGAGTTCGCTTTGTGCAGTTGTACCACCAGGGATGGGATCAACATGGTCATCTTCCCTTTGAAATAGCTAGTCAAGCAAAAGACGTGGACCAGGCTTCTGCGGCATTGGTGATGGACCTTAAACAACGTGGTTTGTTGGATGAAACGTTGGTGATCTGGGGAGGTGAATTTGGTCGCACTAGCTTTACACAGGGCAAACTTACAAAAGAAGATTATGGTCGAGATCACCATCCCCGTTGTTTTACGGTGTGGATGGCAGGCGGAGGTATAAAGCCAGGTATTACCTATGGCGAAACCGATGAACTTGGCTACAATATAATTAAAGACCCTGTTCATGTGCACGACTTTCAGGCCACCATTTTAAATCAATTGGGGCTCGATCACGAAAAACTTATTTTTAAACATCTTGGCCGTCGTTATAAGTTAACAGATGTTTCCGGAAAAGTAGTAAGGGACATTATCGGTTAATGAATTAGGTATTCAATCATCCTAAATGGTATCCATTGTAATGAATAATAAACTAAGAATTGTTGCTAGGCAGTTGTTAATAGTGTTGAATATTTTTGCACTATTTCTATTGTTGTTTTCAAAATATATTGTACTGCCCTTTTGGATACAACCTTTAGGAAGAATGCATCCTGCACTACTGCATTTTCCTATAGTGATTTTGATACTAGGTGTGGTGATGGGATTGCGCCGCTTCTCGGGTCAGCAGGAAGAAAACACATCACTTGATAGGTATGCACGCAGCCTTTTATTGGCAGGAGCTTTATTGGCAGGGGTAACGGTTATCCTGGGTTTGTTTCTTTCCAAGGAATCGGGTTATTCAGGTGATACATTGATATGGCATAAATGGGCAGGGGCTACGATCTTTTTTATGTCATCATTCATATTTTGGCTTAGCGATAAGGCTTGGTACAAAAAAGCGGTGGCCTGGTCTTTCGGATCTATGTTGGTAATGGTGATTTTGTTTACAGGTCATTATGGTGGCGTATTGTCGCATGGAGAAAATTTTATTATTCAGCCCATCTTATCTAATATCAAAAAGCCTTTGGTGCCCATAGAAAAGGCGATCGTGTTTGACGATCTTATTCATCCAATCTTGGATGCTAAATGTTCCGGCTGTCATAACCTGCATAAACAGAAAGGGGAGTTGTCATTTGCAGATACGCTTTCCATGTTAAAGGGTGGTAAAACAGGCAAGCTGTTTGTATCCGGCTATCCTGAAATAAGTTTGCTTTTACAACGTGTACACCTTCCTATTGATGACGAAAAACACATGCCACCATCCAGTAAACCGCAACTTAGTGCCGACGAAATAAATTTACTTGGGTTGTGGATTAAAAACCAAGCCAGTTTTACACAAAAAGTAATTGCATTGCCCGCAACTGATTCTTTAAGGCTTTTGGCAAATAAATTATTGAATGGCTCAGCAGCTCCTGTAGAAAATTTTGATTTCTCCGCTGCGGATGAAAAAACAATTGCAAAACTTAATACCGATTACCGAACGATACAACATGTTGCTAAAGCATCGCCAGGGCTTGATGTAAGAATATACAACAAAGATATTTACAACGTGAAGCAATTGGAGGAATTAGGTGAAATTAAAAATCAGGTGATATCATTAAGTCTGGCTAAGCTACCTGTGAAAAATGAAGATCTTAATAAAGTGAGCATATTTGAAAACCTGCGTAAGTTAGATATCAATTTTACAGATGTTAACACTAGCGGTCTTGGTGCACTATCCTCATTAAAACATCTGCATACGCTTTGCCTTTCGGGAACGAAAATATCGAGTGCAGGATTGAAGGAAATTATTAGCCAATTCAAAAATCTTACAACGGTCACTTTGTGGAGCACCAGTCTGTCTGCGCAGGAAATCACTCAGTTGCAGCAAAGGTTTAAAAATATCAATTTCGTGCAAGGGTTTGTTATTGACGAATCTGCAAAGCTTACATTAAATCCGCCCCTGGTAAAAAATAAAAGTTTGGTGTTTGCCAATTCCATTGATGTCGCATTATTTCATCCTATTAACGGAACAGAACTTCGTTATACACTAGATGGAAAAGAGCCAGACAGTATTTCGTCGCTTGTGTTTAATAATAAAACGGTTATTACAAAAACTACTTCCATAAAGGTCAAGGCATACAAAAAGGGTTGGTATTCTAGTGATGTGGCGGAGTTTAGCTTTTTAAAAAACTCGTTTATACCTGATAGTATGGCATTGTTATCTCAATTGAGCAGCAGACATTTAGCCGAGGGTTCGAAAACGTTTTTCAATACAAAGCTGGGTGTTATTGGTGCCAACAATCCTGCATGGGCCAACTACTGGGCGGCTGTGCGCGACAATGATTTGATTCTTGATTGTATTTTTAATAATCCAATTACACTAAGTTCTTATGGCATGCACATTATGGTGGAAGAAAAAACAGGTATTTACCCGCCGATGTCTATAGAAATTTGGGGAGGGGATAATCCGAAAAACTTACGCCTGCTTACAAAATTTAAGCCAGCGCTTCCTGTAAAAGACGAAACTGTTTCACTTAAATATATTGAAGGGGTATTTAAACCAAGTAAGTTATCTTATCTTAAAATTATTGCAAAGCCCTATTTTAAGGAGAAGAAAAAATACTTTTTATTGGTAGATGAAATGTTTTTGAATTGACCGGTTTCTATATCCCGTGAGTCACCCCCTTCGGTGAGTCACTGCCTCCGGTGAGTCACCGGAGGGGCTGACGAACCGGTAACATGCATTATTGTAGGAAATAATATACAAAATGTGTATATTGATAGAGATCTTTCTCGGTGACTCACCCCCTCCAGTGACTCACCGAAAAGAGAAAGATAACAGAAAAAATGCCCACTCCCGAAACACTTAAAGCTCATTTTTCCCCAGTTGAGTATTACCATATTGTTTGTAAAAGCATTGATGGACTTTTACTTTTTCAAGATAATCAGGACTATAGAACCTTTAAGGAGCGATTTAAAATATT
>CANJAW010000354.1:0-3417 GCA_947472215.1 Chitinophagaceae bacterium | reverse complement strand
GCATTTGTGTTGGTATGCGGTGGGGTATTACTAATTCCGAGAAAAGAAAAACAGCCCGGTAAATTTCATTTGCCCTACATCAATGGACAGTTCATTTTCCCATTGATAGTAGTTGCGGCAATGCTATTGGCAAAAGGCTTATCTAGAAATTATTTTTCAGAAATGCTCAATTTTGATTTCACTACGAATGCCGAATATGTTAGCTGCAAACTTAGTTATATGGATGTAGCCACTCCCAATATATCGCTCATTATTTTTTGGATAATTGCAGTGTTACTGTCAATCCTTTCCTACTTTAAAAAATACTCATTGATTCCATTGATGGGATTAATTACCTGCTTGTATTTGCTTACGGGTATGACTAAAAGTAACTGGGCTTGGTTTCTTGGCTGGCTCGCCATTGGATTAGTAATTTACCTATTGTATGGGTATAAAAAAAGCAAGTTGTCAATTTAGTTCCCTATTTATCCCAAGCTAACTAACCAATCGATCGTTGAATTTCATATTGTTTGAAAATAGCAAAGGGAAGCTCTATTTTTACAAGCCAAACTAGGTTAACTTTGTACTAATAATATTTAATCAAAAATTGCGCAATTTATGAAGTACCAGGAGGGGGATAAAATAATTGTGTTACTTACCAATGAAGAAGGAAAGGTAGTGGAGCTCATGAATGAAAAGATGGTGATGATAGAGGTGAAAGGAGTTCGTTTTCCAGCCTATATGGACCAGATAGATTTTCCTTATTTCAAGATGTTTTCAGAAAAGCGGATTGTTGAAAAGAAAAAAATATTTATCGATAATGTAAAACAGGAAAAGGGTCCACTGAAAATAAAGGTGGACAATGGTGTGTTTCTTGCATTAATGCCCATATTTGACAAAGATGTTTTTGATGATGATGTGGTGGAGAAATTCAAGATTTACCTGATTAACCAAACGGATACTGCTTTTCTTTTTACCTATCGATTATTTTTTGCTGGAGAAAATAATTTCGAGTTAAAAAACACCCTTCTTCCGGTGAGTGATTTTTATTTACACAATGTAAATTTTGAGGACTTAAGTGATAATCCACGTTTTGATGTAGAATTCAGTTTGGTAGAGCCGGATAAAAAGAAAGCACCCTATTTTGAGACTTCATTGAAATTAAAGGCAAAGCAAATATTTAAACGTATTGAAGAAATTCAGCTTAAAAATGAGCCGATGTTTTCCTATCCATTATTTGAGACCTATCCAGATAAGGTAGACGAGGAAAAGGTAGATCTTTCTAGTTTGGGTAATGCAGGATTCAGGATATATGACCTTAGTAAAGTGAAGGAAAATTTGCCTCCTGCAAGGTCTGTCGTAGACTTGCATATTGAAAAGTTGACTGATAATTGGAAACAACTAAGTAATTTTGAAATACTTATCATACAGTTAAAGGAATTTGAAAAATTTTATGATTTGGCAGTTGCGCATCAACAATTAGAATTTACTGTTATTCATGGAGTGGGGGTAGGGAAATTAAGGGATGAGATACATGATATATTGAAGTTGAAAAAGGAAGTAAAATCTTTTGTAAACCAATACCATGCTTCGTATGGATATGGAGCGACGGAGATTTTTTTTCTTGTTAATAAATAATGTGTAACGATTAATTAGTTATCAATGCTACTACTCTTAGATCCATGGCACCAGGCTTTGTACGTTTTAGTCTTAAGTATTGTCAGGTATGTATTATTTGCCGGTATTGCCTTTCTGGTTTTTTATGTACTCCTAAAAAACAAATCCGTATTTCAAAAAATACAGCAGCGGTTTCCTGCAAATAAAGATTTTAGAAGGGAAATTTTTTATTCTTTTCTTACCCTCCTTGTTTTTTCAATGGCACCATTGGTTTTGAGGCATCCTTTCGTTAAGCCACACAGTAAGATATATAGTGATATCAATGCGTATGGAATGGTGTATTTTGTACTAGTTTTTCCTTTAATGCTTATTGTACATGACGCCTATTTTTATTTTACCCACCGAATGATGCATCATCCCCGTCTATTTAAATTTTTTCATATCATCCATCATAAAAGTGTTAATCCATCTCCATGGGCAGCTTTCGCTTTTAATCCATCGGAAGCATTGATTGAATCAGGGATTATTTATGTTTTTGTTTTTACTTTCCCCATTCATTTGCTACATATTTTTATTTTCCTAATTTTCATGACGTTTTATAATGTATATGGTCATTTGGGATTTGAAATCTATTCAAAAGGATTTAATAAACACTGGATAGGTCGATGGGTCAATACTTCGGTCAATCACAATATGCATCACCAATTTTTTAAGGGAAACTACGGTTTGTATTTTACATTTTGGGACAGGGTAATGAATACCATGGATAAAGACTATGATGAGCACTTTGAAAGGGTTACCAACGCTAATCAAAAGCTTAGAAATAAATAGAATGCCTAATTGTTTTGAGCGGGGTATAATTTTTTACTCGCATAAATTGTACCAAATGGCAGTAAGGCTGCGATAAAAGCTAAGAATATTTTTTTTACAGTCCATTTTTGTTGTGTAGAAACTTGTAATAATAACAGTAGATATAACAAGAAAAGCACTCCATGTAGCATACCGATTATATAGTTTGGCGCTGCAAATTGCAATAGGTATTTTATTGGCATTGTAATGGCAAATAATAAAAATGAACAGCCTTCTAAAAAGGCGATTAGCCTAAAGCGGTTAAAAGTGGTTGATAGCATACTGGTGGTCTTTTAAATGTTTTTATGGAAGGTATCGAGCTTTTGGTTATCCTACATCATTTTTGTCGGCACTGTATTTCCTCCACTTGTCAATAGCAGCTAACATATCTTCCGGCATGTCACTTTCAAAAAGTATAGGCTGTTTGGTCGTAGGGTGAATAAAGCCTAGTTCTTTTGCATGCAGGGCTTGGCGTTTACAAAGCGAAAAACAGTTATCTACAAATTGTTTATACTTTGTAAATACGGTTCCCTTAACAATTTTATCTCCTCCATAAAAATCATCGTTAAACAAAGGATGACCGATGTATTGCATGTGAACTCGGATTTGGTGGGTACGTCCGGTTTCTAGTCTACATTCTACCAGCGTTACATAGTTAAACCTTTCTAGCACCTTGTAATGGGTAATGGCTTCTTTTCCGTGCTCTCCTTCCGGATAGGTGGTAAATAATTTCCTGAATCGTTGGTGCCTTCCAACATGTCCGGTAATGGTGCCTTCATTTTCTTCAAAGTCGCCCCATACCAAGGCGATATACCTGCGATGGACGGTGTGGTTGAAAAATTGTTTGGCAAGGTCGGTCATTGATTTGGGATTTTTAGCTAGTACCAGCAACCCGGTAGTGTTTTTATCAATTCTATGTACCATTCCAAAGCGGGCCAAGCCGCTTTCATCAAGATGCGGGTTTTGTTGCTT
>CANJAW010000353.1:0-3422 GCA_947472215.1 Chitinophagaceae bacterium | reverse complement strand
TGATCGTAAGTAGCAAGGTTTTGATCGAGTTGTCTATCTTGAACAAATCCTAGAATAACCGCGCCGATAACGCCCACACCCATCATACCCACCGCTCCGGTGAAATTGATGGCGAGGGCTCCTCCCTTTGGAAATTGTTCGGATACTACTCCCAACATCGTAGGCCAGAAAAATGTTTTACCCAATGCGTAAATGGTAGCGGCAATAATGATTAAAAATCCCGTTGAATAGGAAAGGAGTACCAATCCTGTTACGGCAATCAATGAACCAGCTACCAGCAAGCCGATGGGAGAAAGTTTATGAACAATGGGTCCAGCATAAAAACGTAGTAGGGCCATAATAATAGAGGTGTAAATCAATACCCATCCACCCTGTAAGCCCATTTGCATCATCGCCGGTGTCATTAAATCTGTTATCCAACTATCTGTACCCAACTCCGTGGTAGCCAGCGGAATCATAATTGCCAGCAAAAGAATTAAAAGCGGTCTGCCTAAAGAGCGTACAAAATATCCAAAAATACCGGTAAGGGCCAAGGTGATGATAACACTAACGGTAAAGGACCATTGAAAAAGACTGCCTAACTGAAACGAACAAAGCGCAGCGATAATCAATGCACCCAAAATGCCCACTTCTTTCAACATTTCTAAATAACTAACGCCGGCCTCTACCCGCTCATTAATTGGAAAAGTACGCTTTGCGATAATCCAACCATAAATGATTGCAGGAACCAGCACAAATCCGATAATCAATTGCCAAGGAAAATGCTGGTTAATCATAAATATCCCTAGCAATCCACCTACTACCATGCCTGCAGGCCAACCGGCGTGCAATATATTCAACCACTTGGTTTTTTCTTTTGGAAACATAGTAGCCACTACAGGATTCACCACTGCTTCCACTGCGCCATTACCCAGCGCGAATAAAAAAGTACCTGCAAAAAGCATCCAATAACCAGTGGCAAAAATGGTAATTGCCACCGAAAGAATATGGCAGACAAATGCAAAAACCATTGATTTTTTGTACCCAATTTTATCAATGATTAAACTAAAAAAGACGATGCTAATTCCGAAAGGCCAAAATCCTACTCCGAATATTTCTCCCTGCTGGGTTTTACTTAACCCAAACTGAGTGCCCCAATCGTGCATAATAAATGCACGGAAAACAAATCCAAAAGCGGTAGCAGTTAATGCGATGAAACATCCCCAAAAAAGCAGCTTTTTTCCCTGCTCATCAGCAGATGTGTTGTCGGTATTCAATTGTGTTGAATTCATACGATTTTTTTTAATGAAGGATAAATGGTTTGATAGTAAGCAATGAAATCGATTGTTATAAAAAAATTAATGATTGATTAAAAACTGGCTAACCCTTTCATTAAAATCAGCTATCTGTTCCCAATGAAATGCATGTCCGCTCCCCTCATACAAATGCAATTCCGAATGGGGAATAGCAGCAGCCACTTCATTGGCCATCCACAGCGGAGTAAAAATATCTTCTCTTCCCCCAATGACCAAAACAGGCTGTTGAATGTTGGCCAGTTGGTCCAGCGCATTGTGATGGATACAAGCAGCTGCCTGGCCCATCAGTCCTTGTAAGGTTTGTGTGGGAGTAGCTGTCGAGGCCTGATTACGATCATTGACCATTGAAGCGAAGATCGTTTCATCATCCCAAGAAGCTTTTGAAAAAATCAACAATTGAATAAACAAACTAAATGAAGCTGGATCCAAATTTTTCTTACTATTGATCATTTGCTGAAAAATGCCTTTGGCCATATTATCACACCTTGCCCATGGGCACATCAACACCATAGATTCCACTTTTTGAGGATGCCGAATGGCCAGTTGCTGGGCAATGGTACTTCCCATGGAACAACCAATTACCCTCACTTTTTCCAATTGAAGTGCATCCAATAATCCCGCATAATCATCAGCCAATAGTTCGGTGGTGTATGGTCCTTCGGGTTGGTCGGATAAGCCTACACCCCTATTGTCCACTGTAATACAAGTGAATTTTTTTTGCCAGTATGCTACATGTTTTTCCCACACCGATCCAGTAGCGGTAATTCCCATGATGAGTAGTAGGGGTTCTCCCGAACCTTGCTGTTCATAATATAAATCTATTCCGTTGGTATGTACAATGGGCATATTGTTTCAATTATTTTAATGCGGTAATTAATTTTTCTTGCACCCATCTCCCATCATGCAGCGTTACAAAATCTGGATCCTCCACCGCTTCAGCTCCTTCATCTTCACATACAATCCATCCTTTGTAATCGCGGTCTTTGAGCCACTGGGTGATACCCAAAAGATCAACTTTGCCTTCTCCCATTAATGCAAATTCAGGTTCACCGTTCCAGTCTTTGTAATGCATATGGTTAATCAAGGAAGCATACTCTTTCATCTTTTCAAGCGGATCCATCCCGCCATTAATAATATGGCCTACATCAGGTGTCCAGCCCGTAACAGTGCTATCGAGAGAGGGCAGTATTACCTGGTAATCTTCTTCTGTACGAATGATGGAGCTATGCGGTGAATTGGGATGAAAGCTGCAAGGAACACCTTTTTCCATTGCACGACGAGAAACGCTGTTTACAATATTGACCAAGCTTTTTTGGCGGGCAAGTAAATCATGACGACCAGAAGGTATTTGTACCGTACAAAGAATAGCTCCTGGAAAGCGTTGCAACAAACTGATGGTTTGATCCGCCTCTAACCTTTCCTTTTCTGTTTCTTCCGTACCCTTCCAGTCCAATGCGAGTGAAATGGCAGCCAATTCTAATCCGGTAGATTGTAAATTTGCTTCCAACAGTCCGGGGTCGCTCAAATCTCCCATCCAAAAATGAATAGGTTGTATGCCGGCAAAACCGGCTTGGGCAATTATTTTCATCATGTGATCCAAGCGACCTTCATGTGTTTTTCCATTGCCATTCATGAACCAGGTATAAACTTCAGATCCAAAGCGAAAGGGTAGTTGTTTAGTCATATAAATAATTAAAGTGAAATTATAAATTACTAGCGGCTCTGAGCCATACATTGTTGTTTAATAAATGCCAAGCCGTTGGTTGCCATATCCCAAGGTTTTGAATATTCGCGCCATACATTAATCGCATTGGCAAAGTCGGGGTCATTTCTTGAAAATGCTTCAATGGTAAGCCATCCACCATATTTTACTTCTGCCAAAGTAGAAAAAACTTCTTCCCACTGCACATGTCCATCACCTGGAGTGCCTCGGTCATTTTCGCTGATATGAAAGTGTGCCAATATTGGAGCTATAGTGATAATAGCCGCTCTGTTTTTTTTCTCTTCAATGTTTGCATGGTGTGTATCATACATTGCTCTTACATTGGGATGGGCCGCCGTATTAACCAATTTTGTCAACTGCTCCACCGTATTGCACAAATAACATTCAAAACGATTCAACGCTTC
>CANJAW010000352.1:0-3427 GCA_947472215.1 Chitinophagaceae bacterium | reverse complement strand
TTGTTCATTGATTTGAGAAATCAACTGAATCAAACTTTTTTGATTGTAACCCACAATGAAGAATTAGCCCAAATGAGTGACCGGATCTTGCAGATGAAAGATGGAAAAATAATTAGTTAACTAATCCGAGGCTTCCATTCTACCTCTGCTACACCTAACTGGTAGGATATGTACCTGCTTAATACAAAAAGGTAATCGCTTAATCGGTTGATGTATTTAATCACTAAGGGGTCTATAAATAGATCATGTTCTTGCATATTTACACATAATCTTTCAGCACGTCTGCATACGCAACGGGCCACATGCGTTGTTGAAATAGCAGGGTGACCGCCAGGCAATATAAAGTGCTTCATGGGCGGAAGCAGCTCGTTCATGTTATCTATTTCATTTTCCAGTAAATCAATATCTGCATCTTTTAGGTCAGGGATTTTCATCAAGGGAGCTTTTTCGGGATCGCAAGCCAGCGAGGAGCCTACCGTGAATAAACGGTCCTGAATTTCCTTTAACATGCCCTTACTAGCTTCATCGGCCGCCAAATCTATTACTAGGCCGATGTATGAATTTAATTCATCAATGGTACCATAGGTTTCAATGCGTAAATGACTTTTCGGGACCCTTGTTCCTCCAATTAAACTGGTGGTACCAAGATCTCCACTTTTTGTATATATTTTAAATGCCATTGTTGAAGGAATGTTTTTGTGGCAACAAAAAAAAGGTAAATTAGTTTAAAAAAATCAAATGAATCTAGGCAATTTGTGGTATCAAGGTTGGATGAGCATTCATTTTATCACTTTCAATGATTCCGTCTCTTAGTCTTACCACCCTATGTGCGAAGCCGGAGATATCTTCTTCGTGGGTTACCAAAATCACGGTATTGCCCTCATTGTGGATCTTACCTAAAATATCCATTATTTCATGAGATGTTTTAGAGTCGAGGTTACCCGTAGGTTCATCTGCTAATATGATGGAAGGATTATTGATGAGGGCCCTTGCAATGGCAACTCGCTGGCATTGCCCACCACTAAGCTCATTGGGTTTATGAGTACTTCTATCGTCTAATTTCACCTTTTTCAGTACGTCCATCGCACGCTCCATTCTTTCGGATTTTCCGATGCCACTGTAGATCAGCGGAAGGGCCACATTTTCTAATGCTGTCAACCGAGGTAATAAATTAAACTGCTGAAAAACAAATCCAATTTCTTTGTTCCTTACTTCAGCTAGATCATCATCTGGCATGCTACTAACGTCTTTTCCATTGAGGATATATTTTCCACCGGAAGGCGTATCGAGGCAGCCTAAAATATTCATCAGGGTTGATTTGCCTGAACCGCTGGGTCCCATCAGTGCTACATATTCATTTTTGTAAATATCCATATTGAGCCCTTTCAATACCTGCAATTCTTGCTTACCGAGGAAATAACTTTTTACGATATTTTCCAAATGAATGATTCCTTGCATAATGCTTTGTTGTTTATAGATTGTAATAGTAAGGTCTAAATGGTTGTGTGGCTACTGAAGAGTAAGTCCAATTGTAATCAAAAGATTTCAGCTGGCAGTAGTCAATGGATTTAAATTTAACGGCCCCATTATTTTTTAATAACCTTCGGCACTTTAAAAAATTGAGTATCCTTCAGCGGGGCATTCAATAGTGCTTCTTCTCTGCTGATGCTACCTTTCACCACATCCTCCCTTAGCGCATTTACCCTATCGCTCATATGCAACAGCGGTGCTACACCAGTAGTATCAAGTTCATTGAGTTTTTCAACAAATTGTATCATCCGCTGCAAGTCTTTTTTAATAGCTACCTTTTCTGTTTCATCAAACTGGAGCCTGGCAAGGTTGGCCAGTTTATCTACCAATGTGTCATTTACTTCCATTTGACAAAAATAAAGGATTCAAATTATATGTACCCAATAATTGGATAAGTGGTTGGAGTAGGCATTTCAGGGGGTTTAAAAACACCTCGTTTTGGCCAATTTTCTACCCCCTCAGCATTTTCAATTCGGATATAGATTTAAAAAAATAGCCTCAATACCACATAGTCACCCTTCCTGTTTTCACTTCAATATGGATGGGCGCTGCCTAATGTATCATTACTGGCATCCGCTGCAGCAATAGCTGCAGTGCACTTATGAAGAAATTTACAAAAGACATGGAAATTTTTCATGTAGCCTGACCATTCACAATCGAGTTTTGTTATCTTCGCTTTCCTTATGACTGGAAAAAAGCAAATAGTAATGAGTGGTATCCGGCCAACCGGTTTTTTGCATTTAGGCAATTATTTTGGAGCTATCCAAAATTATGTCAAAATGCAGGATGATTTTGAATGTTATTTTATGGTGGCCGATCTGCACTCACTTACCACGCACCCAGATACCAGCGAACTGAAAACTAATGTGTACAGGGTATTGGCAGAAAACATTGCCTGCGGTTTGGATCCAGATAAAGTAGCTCTTTACTGCCAGAGCCATGTACCCGAGACCTCAGAATTATACTTATACCTCAATATGCTGGCTTATATTGGCGAACTTGAAAAAACGGTTACATTCAAAGATAAAGTACGCCAACATCCCGAAAATATCAATGCCGGCTTATTGACCTATCCGGTATTACAAACAGCTGATATTATTCTACACCGCGCTAGTTATGTGCCCGTTGGGAAAGACCAGGAACAGCATTTGGAGATGGCACGCAATTTTGCCCATCGATTTAACTTTCGTTATGGTGAAATATTTCCTGAGCCACAAGCATTCAACTATAACCAAGTATTGGTGAAAGTTCCCAGTCTGGACGGTACTGGTAAAATGAGTAAAAGTGAAAACCAGCTAGCCACCCTGTTTTTGGCGGATGAGGACGATTTGATTAGGAAAAAAGTAATGAAGGCAAAAACGGATAATGGGCCTACCGAAAATAATTCCGTCAAGCCGGATTATATTGAAAACATCTTCGGTTTGATGAAATTGGTCAGCAGTGATGATGTGATTGCAAAATTCGAACATGACTATACCCATTGTGTCATTCGCTACGGGGATATGAAAAAGCAGTTGGCGGAAGATATGGTATCCTTTATATCCCCCATCAGGACGAAGGTAAATGCTATCCTTGCCGATGAAATGTATTTACAGGAAGTGATGAAAAAAGGGGCGGAAAAGGCTCGTATAAGCGCTCGGGCAACAATGGAGTTGGTGCGGGAAGCGATGGGCTTAAATTATTAAACCTCCCTTGTAACCATTAGGGGTAGGGTGGTTAGTTTAGCTTACCTTACAAAGGAGTACTGGGGCTTGGTCGGCTTAAAAAGGCAGATAATCGTTCTTGGTGAGCATTGAATGAATTTTTATAACCGGATTATTATTATGTTTGCTTACTTTCAAGTGACGAACAATTATTCAATCCAATTTTTTAATATTATCCTATAAAGTGTGGGTAT
>CANJAW010000351.1:0-3440 GCA_947472215.1 Chitinophagaceae bacterium | reverse complement strand
CGTGCCTGGTTTTATACAACCATTTACCAATTGTCACGAAATAGCCCATCAGTTGGGCTATGCCAAAGAAAGTGAGGCTAATTTTGTAGGGTATTTGGCGGCTGCGGCTTCCAAAGAGCCTGCTTTTCATTATTCGGCCTACCTTGATCTTTTTTTGTATGCTAACGGTAATTTGTATTATACCGATTCATTGGCTGCAAAGGCATTTGCAAAACAATTACTGCCAGCTATTAAGTCGGATTTAAAGCAGTGGAGGCAATTTAATATCCGTCACAAAAATCCTATTGAACCGGTTGTAAGATGGATTTACGGGGCCTATTTGCAAAATAACCAGCAGCCTTCCGGCATATTGAGTTACGAAGAAGTAACTAGCTTTTTGATTGCGTACTATAAAAAATACGGAAAAATATAAATAGGGTTGAAGCGTTTTTATATATTAGATACTACTTCAATAGTTCAAATCATTAAATTTTAAAACAAACAATTTTTACACTATGAAACTATTTATCTCTATTGGAATCACTTTATTGGTGGGCAGTCTCGGGGGATTTTTTACCTCCTCGGCGGTAAAGGGCTGGTATGCAGTGGCCAACAAGCCTTCTTTCAATCCACCCAATTGGATTTTTGCTCCGGCATGGACATTGTTGTACGTATTGATGGGCATTGCCCTCTACCTGGTATGGAAAAGTGAAGCAGCTAAAGGATTGAAGCAAATGGCCATTGGCTTTTTTGCCATCCAATTAGTATTGAATTTTTTCTGGTCTATCATTTTCTTTTATGCGCATCAACCAGGTTGGGCTTTTGTAGAAATCATTGTTTTGTGGACTATGATTTTACTAACTATACTGTGGTTTGGTAAAATTTCCCCAACAGCAGCATGGTTGTTGGTACCCTATATTAGCTGGGTAAGTTTTGCTTCGGTACTCAATTATTCAATTTGGAAGCTAAATTGAGTGAGTTTAGGGAGATGACATCTTTTTTAGGGAGATGACATCTCCCTAAAAAAGATGTCATCTCCCCAAAATAAATCAAAAACTGTTTTTCCACATCATACTCTCTACCGGCTTATTGGGCTGACCGCTGTATTTTGCATTTTTCTTTTCATTGTATTTTACTTCTATCACCCCGTCTACCGGAAAATAGATCAGTTGACCGATTGGCATGCCAGCGTATACTCTAACCGGTTGTTTAACTGAAATCTCTAGCGTCCAGTTACCGCAAAATCCTACATCGCCCTTGCCGGCAGTAGCGTGAATATCGATGCCCAACCTGCCCGTACTGGATTTTCCTTCCAAAAAGGGAACATGCGCATGCGTTTCAGTATATTCTTCGGTAACACCCAGATAAAATTCGTGGGGTAGCAAAAGAATTCCTTCTTCAGGTATATCAAAATGCTCGATGGTATTGTGCTTTTTGGCATCCAATTCCTTATTGGTGTAGGTAGCCAGCGATTTGCCCAAATGCACGTCGTAGCTGTTGCTTCCCAAACATTCTCTGTTGTAGGGGACTATTTTGATGGTACCCATTTCCATTTCTTCTAAAATTCTCGTGTCGCTCAGGATCATGTCAGGTTAATTGGTTTAAAGGTTTTATGCGTTACTTTGCCAAGGGTTGATTGGGAAATTTGCCAACTCCATTACGGGTGCAAATATTCATTCAAATTCCTGCAATCAAAAATTAATCGTCGTTTTATGCCGCTGGTTTATCAACAAAATATCAACGACACCACAAAATTAGGTGTTTGGCAGATCACTGAGCCAGAAGAGTTTTTTATGCAAAAAGTGCCCTTGCAGCAAGCAATCACCCATCCCAATAAAAGACGGCAGCATTTGGCCGGCCGGTATTTATTACAAGCATTATATCCCGATTTTCCCTATGAACTGATTCGCATTGCGGATAGCCGAAAGCCTTTTTTGGAAAACGAGGCCTACCATTTTTCAATCTCTCATTGTGGAGAATATGCAGCCGTAGTAGTAAGTCCCGACCATCGGGTAGGGGTAGATATCGAAAAAATATCCCCTAGGGTGGAGAAGATAAAACATAAATTTTTGTCTGACATAGAACAACAGGTATTGAAAGAAATCACCGTTTTGCCTTATGCTACTTCTAGCGAAAAATTATTAACGGCTGCCTGGAGTATTAAAGAAGCACTATTTAAATGGCAGGGTAGCCAAGAGGTTGATTTTATAAAACATCTGCATATTAATCAGCTGCAAGGAAATGAACAGGAAGCAATTGCCCAATGCCATATTGTAAAAGGAGCTTCAATAGCCTTGACAGTTCAGCTGCAATTTTTTAATGATTATTGTTTAGCTTGGGTTGTCAAAGCGGTTACTTCCATTAAGTAAACAATGATTACTTGAATTTACTCCTTCCTAGCTTCCAATTTTCCAGCGAAATTTTTAAGGTTTCAGTTTGTAAATAATTTCCAATCCCTTTTTTGATTTCGACATCGTTTCCATGCGGGTGGTATCTACTGCTGTTTCCCATACATACAATTTTTGTAAGTTCATTAAATTCTGTAGGGAGGCTATCGAACTGTCAGTAATAGAAGTGCCATACAAATTTAATGATTCAAGTTTATTTAGTCCTGCAAGCGCTGGAATACCTTTATCCGTGATTTTATTTCGGTTAAGATTTAACTTAAAAAGATTCGGCAGTTTTCCGATTATTTTGAGGTCATCATCTGTGATACCGCAGTTGGTGAGTTGAAGCCAAACCAGTTGATCCTTTACCGACTCAAGCACTGATAAATCTGGCTTGGCGGAGGAAGGCCCTATGAATTTCACCTCTAACAGGTTATTGGATTGATTGATGGCATATACTTGAAATCCTTCTTTTAGTATGGAAACCAGGTCATTTTTTGAAGCCGCTTTTGCTGAATAAGAAAGAATGGCAGCGCGACCAAGTTGAAAGAAGTCCCCAAAAACAGTCTCTATTTTTTTATTAGGTTTCAGGTTGGCAATCATCATGTTGCGGTGTGCCCCGGTTTCAATCCAAAATTCTAAAATGGCAATTTGCGATTCTGTTAGTGGTGTTTTACCATCAGAAGGCATAAATTCTTTATGCTCTTTCGGCAGGGTAATGCGTCTGAAAATTTCGCTGGTGGAGGTGTTTCCTGGAATGACGCCTTCTCTTGATTTTCCTCCGGCTAAAATTTCTTCATAGGAGGTAAGCAGCAGCCCCCCCTTTTTCTTTTCTTTATTGTGACAGCTAACACATTTGGATTGAAGAATGGGCATTACGGCATCCTTAAAAATATCTGCAGAGTCTAGCCCTGAAATTTTCGAATGGGCGGTTTGATTATTTTGACTCCCTGATCCAACAATGGGTGCAAATTCCATCAGGTAATTACTGCCATGGGTAAGTGAACCGCCCCAGTGGCCAGTCAGGATCAGCAAAGCCAATAGCATCATCACCAAAGTAGTTTTTATAGCCTT
>CANJAW010000350.1:0-3443 GCA_947472215.1 Chitinophagaceae bacterium | reverse complement strand
GCATATTTAAAACCTTTTCCTTCTGGATCATTTTCTGGATGCACCGCAATTAAAGTAGGCACTCCAAAACCACGCACATACTCTGCTCTTACTTCAGAACCCGGACATTTGGGAGCCACCATGATTACTGTAATATCCTTTCTGATTTGCATCCCTTCTTCCACAATATTAAATCCATGGGAATAAGAAAGCGTAGCATTTTTTTTCATCAGCGGCATGATTGCTGTAACCACGGCTGTATGCTGTTTATCAGGAGTTAAATTTATTACCAAATCAGCCGAAGGTATCAATGCTTCGTAGGTACCTACAGTGAAATTGTTTTCTGTTGCACTTTTCCAGGATTGTCTTTTTGCATCAATTGCTTCCTGACGGAGGGCATAAGTAATATCAAGTCCCGAATCCCTAAGATTCAACCCTTGGTTGAGACCTTGGGCACCGCAGCCCACAATCACAATCTTCTTTCCCTTCAGTTCATTGACTCCGTCAGTAAATTCGGATTTGTCCATAAATTCACAAACCCCCAATTGATTCAGCTTTTCTCTAAGCGACAATGTGTTAAAATAATTAGCCATGTTTTTTGTTTGCCCCCGACCCCTAAAGGGAATTTTGCGAGGAGTTTAATAATGCCCACACCATTCAAAATGGCAAGGGAGTTAAATTGTTGTTTATTTTATTTTCTTATTGAATGATTCTTTAATCAAATTAATTTTTTCCGCTACAGTAAACTACTTCACAAAGTAAATCGCTTTACAGAGCGAATGGCTCAGCAGGCTACATAGTAAAAACGCCCCGCTGTTCATTTAAAAATTCATTCTCTATCAATTCCTCCCCAGGTGCTCTTTGCTCAAACTCTTTTAATTTTTCATGAAACCCTCTGCTTTTTTTCATAATGGCAATTCTTGCACTCCGCACAAATTCGATCAACCCATAGGGTTCCAATACTTTTACCAACTTTTCAGTTTCTTCGCGATGTCCGGTGGTTTCAAAAATGGTAAACTCTTTGGTTATAGCAACCACCCTAGCACCAAATTCCCTTAACAACCTTTCCACCTTAGCCTTTTCAGCTATCTGCTCTGTAGAAACTTTATACAATGCCATCTCCTGCCACACAATGTCCTCTTCTGTATTGAAATACACTTTCAATACTTCTACTTGCTTCTCAATTTGTCGGCAAACTTTTCTTACCACTTCTTCTGTTTCATCTATCAATATGGTAAATCGATGAATACCCGCTATCTCAGATGGAGACGTATTCATACTATCGATATTTATTTTTCGCCGAACAAAAATAATAGCAATACGATTGAGTAAACCTATTTGGTTTTCTGTATACACTGTTATAGTAAACTCCTTTTTCATACGCCTGTTTTTAAACTAATTAATTTATTAAAGGGTAGTATTGTAATGAATGAATTAAAACTCTTTTACTCATGCTACATTTACTATTGCACGCTATGACAACCTTATTTCAGCAACACTGCAACCCTGAGGTACCATTGGGAAAACATTATTTTCTTTCCCCACCATCACTTCTAGCAAATAAGCACCTGGATGATTGAGCATAGTGGACAATGCATCCTTAATCTGATCTCTCTTCGAAATGCTTTGCCCTTCAATTCTATATCCCTTAGCTACCATCACATAATCCGGACTTTCGATATCAACAAATGAATAGCGTTTATCATGAAATAACTGTTGCCATTGTCGAACCATTCCTAAAAATTGATTATTGAGAATTAAGATTTTTACATCAATGCCTGTTTGCATAATGGTACCCAATTCCTGTATCGTCATTTGAACGCCACCGTCTCCAATAACTGCTACCACCGTGCGGTGGGGAGCACCATATTTGGCACCAATAGCTGCAGGCAATGCAAACCCCATCGTTCCTGCTCCACCAGAGGTAATATTACTTTTGGTTTCATTAAATTTCGCATACCTGCAGGTAACCATCTGGTGTTGGCCTACATCGGTAACAATGATTGCATCTCCCTTGGTTAGCTCATTGAGCACCTTAATGATTTCCCCCATGGTAAGATCATCACCGGTAGGATTTAATTCATCCTTAATGACTACTTCTATTTCTTTTTGAGTAAACTCATTGAATTTTTGTAACCATTCCTTGTGCTGTTTTTCCTCTATCAACTGTGTTAACAACGGAAGGGTCTCTTTACAATCTCCCCATACTGGAACCGTTGCCTTTACATTTTTATCAATTTCTGCAGGATCAATATCCAAATGAATTACTTTGGCCTGGCGGGCATATTTATCTAATCTACCGGTAACCCGATCATCAAAACGCATACCCACTGCAATAAGTACATCACATTCGTTTGTTAAAACATTGGGGCCGTAATTTCCATGCATCCCCAACATGCCTACATTTTGCGGATGATCAGTAGGTAAAGCACTCAATCCTAAAATCGTCCAAGCGGCCGGCAGGCCACCCTTTTCAATAAAGGCCCTAAACTCAGTTTCTGCCTTACCCAATATAATCCCCTGACCAAAAATTACCAATGGTTTTTTTGCTTCATTAATCAATTGAGCAGCCCTTTCAACATATTCCGTTCGAACAATGGGTTTAGGTCGGTAGCTACGGATAAACGTACATTTTTTATAGCCAGCATAACTAAATTTTTGCAGCTGGGCATTTTTGGTAATATCGATCAAAACTGGACCAGGCCTACCGCTACCGGCTATGTGAAATGCCTTTGCCAAAACGGAGGGAATCTCATTGGCATCCGTCACCTGATAATTCCATTTGGTAATTGGAGTAGTAATATTAATCACATCCACTTCCTGAAAAGCGTCTGTGCCTAACAGGTGAGCAAATACCTGTCCGGTTATACAAACCAACGGCGTACTGTCGATCATGGCATCCGCCAAACCAGTTACCAAATTGGTAGCACCTGGGCCACTGGTAGCAAATACCACCCCTACTTTGCCAGAGCTTCTAGCATATCCTTGTCCTGCGTGAATACCTCCCTGTTCGTGTCGAACTAATATATGTTTTAACCTGTCGTGATAATCATACAACGCATCATAAATGGGCATGATTGCTCCTCCTGGATAACCAAAGATAGTGTCTACCCCTTCAGCAATGAACGCTTCCAGCACAGCCTGTGACCCCGAAATTTCAGTAGTCTCCGTCTGCTGATTTACAGCATTAGGTTCAACCAACATAGCACTGGAATCTTTTTGATCAACGATGGTTTCTATTTTTTCCATTGTATGGTATTTTTATAAAAAAATTACGGTAAAAAGTTAAATTTCTTCACTACAAATATTCAGGAACAACCCATTTCTTTACCTTTAAAACTTCTCTTCGGTAACCTGATTTACTCATCTGTAACACAGCCCTCACTAGCATCCTTTACATATTTTGCATATTTAAATAATATCCCCTTCGTTGCCTTCAATGCAGGTTGCACCCAGTTGGCCCT
>CANJAW010000349.1:0-3454 GCA_947472215.1 Chitinophagaceae bacterium | reverse complement strand
GCCACCTATACCATCAACCTTGCAAAAGCTGCTGAAAAAGCAGGTGGAAATTGTAAAAAAATGGTTTTCATCAGTAGTCTCGCCGCGGTAGGTCCGCTTACAGACGGCCAACAAAAAATAACTGAACAAACAGTTCCCAATCCTGTTACCGCATATGGACGAAGCAAATTACAGGCAGAAAATGGATTAGCAACCATTTCCCTCCCAACTACCATTTTGCGACCGACAGCCATTTATGGTCCCAGAGACAAGGATATTTTTATCATGCTCAAAACCATCAGTAATGGGCTAGATCCTTATATTGGAAAATTACTACAGCAGTTAAGCTTTGTACATGCAAAAGACGTTTCGTCAGCAGCAGTACAATCCCTTTTTCTCAGCAATGCAGTAGGCATCTATAACATTACGGATGGTAATAGTTACAACCGATACGAGTTCTCTGACATTGCTAAAATTATCTTACAGCGCAAAGCCGTTAGATTTCATATCCCTATGCCCTTGGTTAAGTCACTGGCATTCTTTTTGGAGAAAGCAAATGGATGGCTAAATAAGCCTTCGGTAATTAACCGCGAAAAACTGAATGAACTAGCTGCCATTAACTGGAACTGTGATATCAGTAAGGCAATCAATGAATTGGCTTTTGTTCCAACATTTAATTTACAATCGGGCTTGGAAGATTCAATTGCCTGGTATAAGAAAAATAAATGGCTATAGCTAACAATTTTATCGATATCGAAAAGTAAAATTGCAAGTAAAAAGGGGTTTGAACCAGGGCCACTTAGTATTACCTTCACTGCGATTGCAGTTGAAAAGTAAATGAAAACCATGCCAATAAAATGGTATGGTTTGGATAATCACAATCAATTTCTAAGTTGACCATGATACAATTTCACAAGCTTTTTGCATCGGTGCTAGGCATTGGCCACTTAAAAGGTGGTGGTACCATTGCAGCAATACTCTACTGTATTATTTGGTATTTACTTCCGGCAACAGTTGGAAAAAACAACTATCAATTTTTAATTGCCTTTATAATTACAGGTCTGGGAATTTGGAGCTCCAATGAAGTAGATAGACTTTGGGGAAAAGATAGCAGTAAGGTGGTTATTGATGAGGTGGCAGGTATGTCGATTGCCCTATTACTAGTACCTAGGAATTTCAGCTATGTACTCATCAGTTTGATTGCATTCAGATTCTTTGATATTGTAAAGCCCTTAGGAGTGAGAAAATTGGAAATATTGCCCAAGGGCTGGGGAGTGATGGCAGATGATGTGCTAGCAGGTTGCTACGCATTGGCAGTCGTTCATTGTTGGATAGGGTTAGCGAACAAATTCAGCTAATATGAGAACATTTTTGAAAGCAAACATCGCTGCCATCGTAGCAAGTTTTTGTGATTTTGGCATCACCGTTTTTTTTAAACAAGTATGTCAGATAGATGCAGTTTTGGCAAGCATACTCGGAACAATCGTAGGAGGTATCAGTAATTTTTTGATTGGCCGAATGTGGGTTTTCAAGTCCACACAAGCATCTTTTTTTCACCAGGGAAAAAGATACCTTTTAACCTGGTCTGGAAATTTAGTTTTGAATGCTGCTGGAGTATATGTATTGATAAAAATGATGGGGGTATATTATTTATTTGCCAAAATAACCACCGCTATAACTGTTGCGCTAGGCTATAATTACCCTATTCAAAAAAAGTATGTTTTTAAAAAAGTTGACAACAATGAAATGGATTAATACAATATTAAAAGGCCTCTTATTTACTTTTTTTTTGCTGGGAAGTTTTTTTTCAAATGGGCAAACCATTGTAAAAGGATTTGTGAAAGATGCCGCAACGATGCGACCGCTTCAATTTGTAAGTATTTATTTTGAGGGAGGAAAGGGGGTTACTACCGGAGAAGATGGAAGTTACTCGATCATTTCCAAAAACAATTCTCTCAATTCATTGAATTTCTCTATCACTGGATACAAAAAAATTACTAAAAATTTAATTGTTGGAAAAGAGCAGATCATTAATATTGAGATGGAATTATCAGACGCCTTGCAGGGAGTAACCGTAAAGACTAGGAAAAGAGGTAAATATAAAAATAGGGATAACCCGGCGGTTGAGTTAATTGATCTGGTGATAGAAAACAAAAAAAAGAATCGGATCAAAGCTTATGATTTTGTACAATACCAGCAATATGAAAAGCTCTCTCTGTCCCTAACCAACAAGCCGGAGAAACTAATAAAAAATAGGCTTTTCAAAAACTATAAATTTATCCTTGAAAATATCGATAGTACGAGCATTGAGGGGAAAGCCCTGCTTCCAATTTATTTAGAAGAGAAGCTCTCGGATCGCTTTTTTCGTAAAAATCCTGAAGAGGATAAAACAATCATCCGGGGGGAGAAAAAAGTAAATTACGGAGATTTTCTAGATGACAATGGTATCAGCCAATACCTTAAAATGTTGTATGGCGACATTGACATTTACGACAATAATATTAATATTTTAAAGACCCAGTTTCTAAGCCCCATCGCCGACATGGGCCCCTCCTTTTACCGCTATTACATCCGCGACACGGTAGAATTAGAAGGTATCAAATTGGTAAAACTATATTTCACCCCGCGCAATCCAAATGACCTGATTTTTAGGGGTACGATGTACATTACACTGGATGGAAATTACAGCGTACAAAAGATTAACATGACCATCAGTAAAAATGCCAACCTAAATTGGGCGAGGGAACTAAGAATCAATCAGGATTTTGAGAAGGCTACAGATGGAAGATTTCACGTAATCAAGAGTAATATGCTAGCTGAGTTTGCGCTTACCCAAAATGCATCTGGCGGTGTGATGGGAGAACGAAGTGTTTCCTATAAAAAGTTTTTAACGGATACCCCAGCTCCCGACAGCATCTATCTCGGAAAGAATCTTGTCAACAGATCCAATGCCAGTTCTGCTGCAGATAGTTTCTGGACAGGCCAACGACATAATCCACTGACCCAGGTAGAAGCCAAAGCCTACTATAATATCGACAGCCTAAAAAACATGCGGTCTTTTAAAAATTTTGGAGAAATTGTTTCCCTCCTTTTTTCGGGATACTATTCTTTCGGAAACTGGGAGTTAGGCAATACCAATACATTCTACAACTTTAATCCGATAGAGGGATTAAAGCTGAAATTGGGAGGAAGAACTACCCCCAAATTCAGCAATTTTATTTATTTCGACAATGCCATTTCCTATGGTTTCAAGGATGAAAAATTTAAATTTCTGAGTGCTGTTACTTATTCATTCAACCATAAATCCATTTATGCATTTCCACTCAACTTCTTAAAACTGAGTTATCAATATGATACCAATATCCCCGGACAGGAACTGCAATTTGTACAAGAAGACAATGTGTTGCTTTCATTTAAAAGAGGCAATAATAACAAATGGTTATTCAATAACTATCTGAAAGGGGAATACATCCAT
>CANJAW010000348.1:0-3476 GCA_947472215.1 Chitinophagaceae bacterium | reverse complement strand
TAGGAAGTATTTTTTGTGCACTGGTAACCATCTACTTATTGTTATTCAGTGAAAATGCTTTGCGATCGTATGCGAATTACTTATTAGCTGCATTCTTTATTCTACAAATTTGGTGTCTCATCATTTACATATCGATCCATTATGGGTGGATTATCAATGTACCCTATTTATTTAAAATAACAGCCCCTGTAAATTTTATACTTCCGCCGCTCACCTATTTATATGTTCGATCGATACTGTATAATGAAAAAAAATTCAGTGCGATTGAAGCCTGGCATTTTTTACCTTTCCTATTATTTCTCATAAATTATGCCCCTTTTTATCTGTTGCCCATTTCAGAAAAAACGGTGATTGTAAAAGCCATAATGAAGGACATTACGCTTTCTTATAAATATCAAACGGGTATCGTTCCGGAATCGGTATTTTATTTTTTCAGGATTTTACAAAGTCTGGTATACCTGACTTTTCAATGGCAGCTAATTATAAATTTTAAAAAAGAAAATGCAAATAGTACCATACAAACCCAGATAAAAAATGTTTTCCAATGGCTAAAAATTTTTACCTGGACCTCCACACTGTTTTTGATAGCACTAATTACATTGTCGCTTTTGGCAATCCTTGACAACGCCATTTTTGCAAATGGATGGATGCAGCGGATACCTGATTTTCTATTTTCGTCTACCTTTTTTGTAATCAGTACCTACTTATTAACACACCAATCTGTTTTGTTAGGTTTCCCATTTATAAAGTACAAAGAAATAGATTCAAGTTTACTTTATAACCAAACAGATAAACTAGCTTTTATTGTGGAAGATTATTCTAAAGAAATAAATGCCCTAGATCAATATTTCATTGAAAAACAGCCTTTTTTAAAAAAGGGCTTAAACATCAGTGATGTGGCAGTAGGAACTGGAATACCCGCCAAAGAGCTCTCCTTTATTATCAATCAACATTTTCAAAAAAGATTCAATGAATTTGTTAACGAATATCGAATACAGTATATTATAAAAAAACTAGATACTGGATACCTTACTGATTATACTTTGAATACGCTTTCCAGTGAAGCTGGTTTCAAAAGCCAGACCACTTTTATTGCCGCCTTTAGAAAAATTAAAGACTGCACCCCTTCCGAGTACCTGCAAAAAAGTAACGCTTAATCATTAAATTTCAGAAAATACACCACAATTTGTTTCAGAAATCTGAATTCTGAAATTGATACTCCTATCCTATTTCCGATAAAAGTGCATAAATGGTTTTATTTGTTGTGTGATTAGCAGACACAAAAAAAGGCAATCGCTCCATATTTATTTGACCTGATGATGCATTGCAAATTAACATTATGTGTGCTTTTCTTCCTCTTGAGCGCTGCTACTAAAAGCCAGTCGGTACAACCCCTTATTCTCAATACCGGAGGCAATAGTGTCGGCAATTTCTCCAACTTCCTAGAGTTCAGTATCGGGGAATCAGCTTCCATTGCCTTCTTCAGCTCAGGAGGGTATAGCCTTAACACGGGTGTTTTGCAACCGCTCAATAATATGGTGCCCGGCTCCAATGAATTGGGACCTGCTGGTTTTGGCAATCAGTTATCAATTGGTCCAAACCCCACTTCCAACCGAATTCATATTAAGACCCTTTTCAACCAGGCTGGGACGATTACGTTTATGATTACCGATTCAAAAGCTGCCATCCTATATACCAATGAAGTTGGTACGGTTTCCGGTAATTATGAAAAAGAACTCTACCTGCAACATTATCCGGCGGGGGTGTATTTTATACAGGTGTATTTTAAGCCCCCAAACAGTGTTGCAAAATCAGCGATCTACAAAATAATTAAAAATAACAATAGCTATTAATCAACTGCCATGCAAAAAATCCCATTCCTTTTCCTACTCATTGCTGCAATGCTTATTCGGAATGCCAATGCCCAAACTGGACTGAATTTTCAGGGGGTTGCCCGGTCGGCTACTAACACAATACTTGCTTCACAGCCAATCAGTTTAAGACTCAGCATCGTTCAGGGAAGTTCAACCGGAACGAGTGAGTATAGTGAAACCCGCAAGGTAATAACGAATGCACAAGGGTTATTTACAGCAGTAATAGGAGATACGGGCGCTATCAGTACGATTGGAAACTATGCAGCTATTAACTGGAAACTCACCCCCAAGTTTTTAAAAATAGAAATGGATCCTGCCGCTGGAACCAACTTTATTTCGATGGGAACCACCCAATTTCAGAGTGTGGCCTATGCCCAGTTTGCCAAAACTGTGGACGCAGAAAATATTAGTGGTATTATTCCAATTACATCAGGTGGAACAGGGGTCAATAATTTAGCCAGCTTAAAATCCAGTTTGGCTTTGGATAAAATAAATAACACGGCCGATTTGGATAAACCAATTTCTGCCGCTACTACAATAGCCCTTAATTTAAAATTAAATGCAACCGATACAGCTGGTTTATCAGCTAGAATAAATGCAAAAGCAAATACTTTCGATGTGTCAACAAGTTTAGCCAATAAAGTAGATAAAGTAACAGGAAAGGAATTGTCTACCAACGATTTTACGACAGCAGAAAAAACAAAACTTGCTGCAATAATAGGAACCAATACTGGCGACCAGGATCTAAGTTCTTTTGCTACAACTGCTTCAGTAGCGCTAAAAATAAATTCATCGGATGTCTCCGCAAGTTTAGCCAATAAAGTAGATAAATTTACTGGCAAGGATTTATCTACCAACGATTTTACGACAGCAGAAAAAACAAAACTTGCTTCAATAATAGGTACCAATACTGGCGACCAGGATCTAAGTTCTTTTGCTACAACTGCTTCAGTAGCACTAAAGGCAAATACTGCGGACCTTGCTACAGCTCTTGCTTTAAAAGAAGATCAAACAAATAAGTCTGCCGATGTTACATTAGGAGGAGTTGCCGCGAATGACATTTTATTTCCTACACAAAAAGCCGTTAAAGTATATGTTGCGTTGAACTCAGCAAGTGCTGGCGTAGCAGATGGCGGAATTACAACTATAAAATTAGCAGACCTGGCAGTGACAGATGCGAAATTGGCAACAGGTATTAGTAAATCAAAAGTGGGATTAGGGAGTGTAGAAAATACTGCATTAAGCACTTGGGCTGGTACAAATAATATTACCAGTATTGGAACCTTATCCAACTTAACAGTTATCAATCCAATAACGGGTAGTGTAACAGGGAATGCAGCGACAGCAACAAAATTAGCTACAGCGATTAATATTAATGGTGTTGCATTTGATGGTAGTGCAGCTATCACTATAACAGCAGATGCGGGAACTTTAACAGGTACCACCCTAAAGTCGACTGTCACTGGTTCAAGTTTAACAAGTGTTGGGACATTAGTAGCTGGTGCAATACCATATACTTTATTATCAGGATCAGTCCCAATATGGAATCAAAGCACAATTGGCAATGCAGCTACAGCGACTAAATTAGCAGCATCCAAGAAT
>CANJAW010000347.1:0-3489 GCA_947472215.1 Chitinophagaceae bacterium | reverse complement strand
ATCCTTGGTGGCCAAACATCTCCTTGAAATCATTCAAAGTGAACTTGGCTACTTTTTCAGTGTAGATTACTGGTTGATCCAACAATTTGTCTGACACTACAATTTTTTTATAAAAATGTGTTTTGTCCATCCATTTGGTAATGAAATAATTCACCCCATCTATTTCTTTCTCAATTTCTTTTTCCAAATGAGCTTCTGCATAGGGGGTATTTAAGTAATCCAATACAAAGCATCCATTACTTTTGAGTGATTGGGCAATCGTTCGAATAGCGTTGTTGTGTTCTCTAGAAGTTTTAAAATACCCAAAACTGGTAAAAAAATTAAAAGCGTAGTCAAAGTAATTTATCCAAAATGGAAGCCGCATATCATGCTTGTAAAAATGAAGATTTTCAGTTTCAAATTTCAATGCTTCTGCAATACTGTCTTCACTCAGGTCAATACCCGTTACGTCAAATCCCTTTTGCGAAAGGTGAATGGAATGCCTGCCTTTTCCACATGCAACATCGAGTAGCTTTGCATTGGGAGCTGGTTGTAAATGATTGATTAGTTTGTCAATAAATGCAGCAGCCTCGTATTCGTCTCTTTTAAAGTAAAGTTGATGATAATAGGGGGAGTTGAACCAATCTTTAAACCAGGGCTGGTCTTGCATACAAGGAAATTAGGGGCTGTTATCCAAAAAATTTAATGCATAAAGCTACTAATGCATATAATACGGTTATTAAAAAAATACCTTTTGCAGTTTTATCAATTTTTGCATTTACAAATAAGGTAAATAAGAGGGCATTTACAAAAAGCGAAACACTAATCCATGCTGTTATCAGATTATGGTTCATTGTCATCCATTGATACATTTCCTTCAAAGTGAAAGTATTGTATTTGATCATTTTGAAGATGGTAAATCCAATGAAGGGGCCGATCAAGCCTAGTAGTGTACCTAGCCAGAAATTATCTTTTTTTAGTGTCATTTTATTTTCCAGTTTTTTTCTAAATTCTGTTTGAGCGTGTAATTGGTTAAATCAAATTGAACGGGAACTACACTCACATAATTATTTTCCAATGCCCAAACATCGGTATCTTTTCCTTTATCCAAATTGACAAAAGCACCAGTGAGCCAATAGTATTTTTTTCCTTGAGGATCTTTACGTTCTTTAAAGTCCTCTTCATATTTTGCGTAGGCCTGTCGGCATATTTTTATTCCTTTTATCAGTTCCAAGGGTAAAGAAGGGATGTTTACATTTAGTAGCATATGCTTATCCATCTTTTTAAGTAAAAGGCTGCCTACTATCTTTCTTACATAATGTTTGGCAGGTTCAAAGTCGGCTTCATAATTGTAGTTTAATAAGGAAAATCCAATACTCGGGATACTCTCAATGGAAGCCTCCATAGCGGCACTCATAGTGCCACTGTAGATGACATTGATAGAGTGATTAGCGCCGTGATTGATACCACTCAGGCAGAGATCGGGCTTGCGGTGTAAAATTTTGTCAACGGCAAGTTTTACACAGTCCACCGGCGTACCACTTGTTTGCCAGGCTTCCACACCTTCAAAAAGGGCCACTTTATTCATCCTTAGTGGCTGGCCAATGGTAATAGCATGCCCCATGGCACTCTGGGGTTTATCGGGAGCCACTACTATTATTTTGCCAAGTCCTTTTACCGCTTCTACTAAATTACGTATACCCGGTGCCGTTATTCCATCGTCATTGGTAATTAAAATGGTAGGTAATGCGGACGCTTTTGCCATACAGGGAAATTATATTTGAAGTCTTATTTAGTTAAACCATCTGAAGTAGGGTCTTTCAATTAACTGCCTGAACGGCCAAGGGATGGAAAGCAAAATAAGTACTAGTGCGATACCAAAAAAAATCAACATTTTTTTGTGTTTGGCAGCATCGGTGTCCGCTCTTTTGACAGCAGCCCGCCCAATGTGCACTAGTATCCAAGCTACTAGCAGAAGGCTCATATGTTCCATTGTAAAAAAACGGTTGACGGGGTCTTTCATATTATTTCCCAAATCTTTTAGCCGGTCAAACCAACCATTGGTGAAATATAAAACCAGTCCAATAAGGAGTTGGATGTCACAACTAATCATAAATAATAAATTACTACGATTGTCGCCGGCGGTGTAAGTTCTTTTCCCAAAAAAACCTGTCAACGCATTCAATAAGGTCCACAGACCGAATAATAAAACGGCCCAGCGAAAAAGACTGTGTAGTATCAATACTATTTGCATATTATTTTTTTTACAAAAATAAGGGGTAGTGTGTTCATCTTTTTAAATTTGTTGCTTCTTTCCAAAATGAAAAAAAACAGAGAAAAATAAAAATATTTGGAATAACTAAAAAAGTTAGTATATTTGTACTAATCAAATTAGTTACAATATGTCACAAGCTGGCCAAAATCTTAAATATCTGCGTAAACTTCGTGGATGGACACAGGAGGAATTTGCAGTTAAACTTGGGATTAAACGATCCCTTATTGGTGCTTATGAAGAGGAAAGGGCAGATCCCCGACTCGAAGTGCTTGAAATTGTGGGAGATACTTTTAAGCTAAGTTTGGATGAATTGTTGTTAAAGGACCTAAGTAATACCGGAGAAAGTTTTTTGGCCAAACGTAGGCAGCAAAAAATGATGTCTGCTGATAGAAATGTCATTCATTTTGTTCCAGTAAAAGCCGCAGCGGGTTATCTTGCAGGTTATGCTGACAGTGAGTTTATTGATGAGCTCAATACATTTACCCTTCCAATGCTTGCGGGTGGAAATTACCGTGCTTTTGAAATCATAGGAGATAGTATGATGCCCACTCCGAGTGGAAGTATTATTGTAGGAGAGAAAATCGACAACTCAGAAGAGGTTAAAAACGACCAGGCATATATTGTAGTTAGCAGAAATGAAGGAATCGTCTACAAAAGGATTGTGAAGAATAATCGTTCCAAAAACAAGTTAACGCTAGTAAGTGACAATCCTCAGTATCAGCCCTACCAGGTGAATGCAGAGGATGTAGTAGAACTTTGGCAGGCACAAATGGTAATCAGTAAGGTAAGTGCCCAGCAACGTTGGGATATGAATTCGTTGGCTAGTATGGTAAATAACCTTCAAAGTCAGGTTACTACCTTAAAAAAGAAAATGAATTAGTTTATTTAGCGCCTATTTTATACCAATGTAGTCGTTGAATTGCTTGCATTTACTGAATTAGCTGATTTTTCGGCGGCACAATGATTTTGCCGAATGCCATTGTAGTAATAAAATAATTGGCTATAGTTCATTGATTTATTCAACCAATATCTTCAAATTCATTTACAATTCAGTACTAGTACTGTATTGTTTGTGAAAAAAAACATAGAATCCAATCCGTAAATTTTCATAATTTTCAAATTCAGATACATCGCTTAACATTAAAAAACACAATTATGATCAAGTTACAAATCGTTGGCAATCTTGGTAAAGATTGCATCGTAAAAGAAGTAAACGGAAAAAATGTAATTAATTT
>CANJAW010000346.1:0-3507 GCA_947472215.1 Chitinophagaceae bacterium | reverse complement strand
TTTTATATCGTAAAAGAAAATAGAACGTATGATCAGGTATTGGGAGATGTAAAAGGGGGCAATGGAGATAACTCTTTGGTTTTGTTTGGCGAAAGGATTACTCCCAATCAACACCAGTTGGTGAAAGATTTTGTGCTGCTAGATAATTTTTTTGTAGATGGTGAAGTAAGCGCGGATGGACATAACTGGAGTATGGGCGCCTATGCTACCGACTATTTAGAAAAAAATTGGGTGACTAGTTATGGGGGACGTGGAGGGAAGTATGATGCCGAAGGTACCCGGGGAGTTGCTAATAATAAGGGCGACTTTATCTGGGGGGCTTGTAAAAAAGCAGGTGTTAGTTATAGAACGTATGGCGAATTTGCGGATGATTACAAAGCGAATATCCCCGTGTTGGAAAATCATTTCTGTACTTTTTATACTAGCTGGGATCAAAAGGTGCGAGATACCACTAGGGTGAATCAATGGAAAAGAGATTTTGATTCATTGGTGTCGGTGAATGCTTTGCCACAAATGAACACGCTCCGGTTAATCAACGACCATACTGAGGGAATGGGCATTGGCCGTCCAACGCCCTTTGCCCATACTGCTGACAATGATTTGGCGGTGGGCATGTTCATAGATTATTTAAGTAAAAGCTCCGTATGGAAGGAGAGTGTGGTTTTCATACTCGAAGATGATGCACAAAATGGCCCCGACCATGTCGATGCCCACAGAAGTCCGGCCTATGTGGTAGGGCCATATGTAAAAAGAAATTTCGTAGATCATACCCCTTATACCACTTCAGGAATGGTGAGAACCATGGAACTCATTTTAGGAGTGGCTCCTATGAGTCAGTATGACGCCGGTGCTACTCCTTTATGGCGTTGCTTTACACCTACTCCTAATTTTAAAGGATTCGATGCCATTCCTTCCAATATTAATTTGGCAGATAAGAATGTGGTATGGAATGAGTTGTCTGAAAGGTCTGCAAAGTTCGATTTGTCAAAGGAAGATCTTGTGCCAGACAATGAATTAAGCGAAGTGATTTGGAAGGGAGTGAAGGGCTTGCATGCAATCATGCCAGCACCGCGAAGAGCTGCATTTATCAAAGTAATTGAGACTGAAGACGAAAAAAAGTAAACGGCCGAATCAACTTTTTTCTTTCAAAAGCATTATGCTGGTATGCAATATTTTTCAATCAGTGAAATAAAAAAATGGGATCGCTTTTACCGGGCTAATTTTATCAATAGCCTGCAGGGTTTCAAACCGGCTTGTTTATTAGGTACTGTGAATGAAAGAGGCCAGCCCAATCTAGCAATCTTTAGTAATATTGTGCATATTGGAGCCGACCCTGCATTGATCGGTTTTGTTAATCGGCCTATTGAGGCAGCACCGCATACGCTTCAAAATATAGCGGCTACGGGTGAATACACCATTAATCATATTCATCCTTCTTTTGTAGCAGCTGCCCATCAAAGCAGTGCAAAATATCCTGCGGACCAGAATGAATTTACGGCTACGGGGTTAACCCCTGTATTTCAGGAAAACTGTAAGGCACCTTTTGTGGCCGAAAGTGCCATCAAGTATGGCTTACAGCTAGTTGAAATAGTTCCTATCACCCATAATCAAACTTTTTTGGTGATTGGTACTATTACCCATGTTTTTTTGGAGGAGGGGCTTGTAAAAAAGGATGGATTTATTGATGCACATAAAGCAAAAACAATTATTTCATTGGGAATTGATGGATATTATTCTACTGAGCCAATCAGTAGGTTTGACTATGCAAAGCCTGGAAAGGAACCCACTAAGTTATCAGTTGGATAGCTAGTTTGCGGGTTGAAAAATAATAATGCTCCTGTCATTTTAAAAAGCCTTTTTATACAGTTGGTGACTATTCAACCATTTAGAAAAAGCAGTCGAATAATTTTCATAGATTATTACAATTGCTTGGCATTTGGTTGTCTGCCAAAAAACTTTCCAATAACAGGGAACTGTTGAAATTCCTTTCTTTCTATATTGGCAACGAAGTATATAAATGCCAGCAATAAAATAAAGGCGGTAGTAATGGAAAAATAAATATTTCCACTCAATAAACCCAAGCCCTTATGCAAAAAGAAAATGAGCGTGGTTAGAACTAAATAGGCGATTAGTTTCTTTTTGGCATATGGTATAGGATACATTTTCTGTCCAAATAAATAAGAGGTCACCATCATGAAAGCATAGCAGCTGAAAGTAGCCCAGGCGCTTCCTGTATACCCGAAATAGGGAATCCACCAGATATTGAGCAGTATCGTAACGATGGCCCCCGCGATGGTGATACCTGCACCAAATAAATTTCGGTTGGTGAGTTTATACCAGATGGAAAGGTTGTAGTATATTCCCAAGAATACACTTCCCATAGCTAATATGGGCACGATATGTATTCCTTCCCCATACTCTTTGAATTTGAGCGTTAATATTTTTTCAAATACATCTAAAAAAAGACCGATTCCTAAAAACATACAACAGCAGGCAATCACAAAAAATTTCATCACCCTTGCATAAGTTTTTGTTGCATTTTCCTCTTTTGCTTGGTTAAAGAAAAAGGGCTCTGCTGCCATACGGAACATTTGAATAAAAATAGTAATTAAAACAGCGAGCCGGTAATTGGCAGCAAATATCCCCAACTGTCTTTTAGCTTCAGCGGGAGGAAGGGTTACCACATGCTGGTATACCAACCGACTAATCATCTCATTCACCATTCCTCCAAGCCCCACAATTACCAATGGGTAAGCATATTTCATTACCTCTTTCCATAGTTTACCGTCAAAACTAAATCTACAACTTCGCCATTCTTTCCATAATAATAAAAAGGTAGTGGCACTGCCCACCAAGTTTCCAATGAGGTAATATCCGATTCCGATAGAAGGATCGTAGAAAAATAGCAACAGGCTTTCCGGATTTTTATTCGCTATCTGAGGGCATATACCAATAAAAAATACTACCACTAATACATTCACTACAATACCTGCTATTCTTACAAAAGCATATTTCCTGGGTCTTCCTTCCTGTCTGAGTTTGGCAAAGGGCAAAGTGGCAAGGGTGTCTAAAAAAATAATTCCGGTAAGCCAGACAAAATATTCGGGATGGGATGGCATTAGGGTAGCAGAAGCCAATGAATGGCTAAATAACAATAAAATTGCTGAAAATAATATGGTGGAACTAAGGATAGAAACATTCAGTGTATTGTATAGCCGATCCTTGTCCATCTGTTGTGAAAACCTGAAATAACTGGTTTCTACTCCATAGGTAAAAAGAATATTTACAAAAGGCACGATGGCATAGATCTGGGTAAGATCGGCTGTGTCAGCAGCCTGATAAATAAAGCTAAGTGAAAAATTAAGTATATAGCCGAGGAATCTACTTCCAATAGTAGGTAGTCCATACCATAAAGTTTGTCCCGCTAATTTCTTGATACTGCTCAATTAAAAATGTTTGTCAACAAATTTACTTGTATAATTTTTAATATCGGGTTGATTTTACCAG
>CANJAW010000345.1:0-3508 GCA_947472215.1 Chitinophagaceae bacterium | reverse complement strand
GTTCAGTGGATGTTCCTTCAATAAAATCAGTTGTATAAGCTGTCTCACCGGAAAATGCTTTTCGTTTTCCAGCAAATTTCCGCTTTAATACTTCCTGAACAGGTATGTTTTCTAACTTGCTTTCCAGCCAGGAAATGATATCGAGGTAACTGAATGCCCTTGTTTCATTGCGATTTCCCTGGTGGGTTTTTAATTTTACTAGTAATTTTTCAAGCTCAGGCTTGATATCCCTAACTGAAATATGAAAAGAAGTTCGGATGAATTTAAAGATCTCTTCTTCTACCACACTTAAGTTTTGCATTTTGGCCATAAACCGGTACACCGATTTTATCAGGTGGTCTAGTATATCTTCATTCCCCAATTCATAGTGGGCAATCAGGTGTAATAGGCGACTGTAGCATTGTAGATCAGTACGTAAGTCTACCTTCCAGTTAATGATCTTATTTAGGTAATCAATGGCTTTTTCATAGTCACCGCTTCCAAAATACAAGCAGGCAATTTTGTAGTAAAAAACTAAAATCCGGTGCCTGTCAAGATAAATTTCGTATTCCTTTATTTTTTCTTCGATAGCGGGAATCAGTGCCAATCCCTCGGTAAAACTGCCCTCCAAAAAATGTTTATTAAACAAAGAAATGGTGCTGTAAACAAAACATTGAATGCGGTTATTTACATTGTTTTGTACTAGGTCAGTTTGGCAAAACTTGTTAAAAATATCTAGGGTTTCAATCAGTTTTTTGTGATTGCCCAGATCGAAATGTGATCCCATCAGATTGTGCATTCCTTTAATGAAATGCGCTGTTTCTATTGGAAGCATTGAAGGCTCCTCTTCAAAGAGGTTCACCCATTTTTGAGTATATCGGTAATACTGTAAAAAGTCTTGCCGTATAAAGGCATTCCAGCAATAACTTTGATAGAGGTACAATCGCTCATAAAAGCTGTTACAAGCGGGCGTTTTGTCGCCCAGTCTGCTAGAAAAAAAATATTGAAGGGCGATGCTCTCTTCTTCATTTCGACAGTGCCCATTTTTAATATACCAGCTGTATAACTGCAGGGATAAATTTGAAAGTTGGGATACCAAAGCAAGGCTGTCATTTACCTCGTCGGATTCCCTACTCAAATAATCTGCCCTGTCTTGCATGCTACGGGTGATATAAAGCGCCTCTATTTTTTTTTCGAAAAAGAGCACCTGTTGTAAATAGGTAAACTGGTTATGTAGCTTTGCTTGCTCCTTTAGCTTGTCCAATACCTTCAAACTTTGGTGATAGAGTCCCTTGTTGTATAAAATACGGGCATAATCCATTTGCTCATGAAGGAATATATCGATGCTATCATCATTGATTAGCCGAAGGCTGCTGAGAATTTGTTTGTATAAATGTGCTTTTAGGTTACTGAGTTGCTGCTTTTTAATACGGTCATTTTTTGCCAGCAAAACCACCTCATCGTAGGCATCCATTTTGTCCAGTGCATCAAATAACTGTACACTTTTTAGCTCTTCGGAGGAGGAGTTTCGGGTAGCATACAGCTTGAAATTGCGTTTTTCGCTTTTTTCAAGTGATTGGATGAGCTGAAATAAGGGGTCTGTACTCCTGTTGGGCATCGTAATTTTATTTCTTTAAATTCCTTACTGGTTATGGGTTACAGGTTAAAAAAGTTGCTTTATATAGCGTAATACGACCAACAATTTGTTGGGCATAAACAGTTATATGCCACTATATTCGTACATTCAGGTGAATTAACTAAAAATATAGCAGTTCCACAAAATTAATTACTGTTTTATTAAATATACAATTTCTATGTCAGCTAACAAGATACACATTTTTGACACCACCCTTCGCGATGGTGAACAGGTTCCCGGCTGTAAGCTCAACACCAGCGAAAAGGTTGAATTGGCTTTAAGGCTGGAAGAGTTGGGGGTGGATATCATAGAAGCAGGATTCCCCATTTCTTCGCCGGGGGATTTCAATTCAGTCAATGAGATTTCAAAGATTATTACCAATGCCAGTGTTTGCGGTTTAACTAGAGCAGTGCAAAAAGATATCGAAGTAGCTGCGGAAGCATTAAAGTTTGCCAAACGGCCTCGCATTCACACCGGTATTGGAACATCAGACTTACATATTAAATCAAAATTTAATTCCAACCAGGACGATATTTTACAAAGGGCCATTCAATGCGTCAAATGGGCTAAAAACTTTGTAGACGATGTGGAGTTTTATGCCGAAGATGCAGGAAGAACCGATAATGTATACCTCGCAAAAGTGGTGGAAGCTGTTATTAAAGCAGGGGCCACAGTCGTAAATATTCCTGATACCACCGGATACTGTCTTCCTCATCAATATGGTGAAAAAATAGCTTTTTTGGTAAATAATGTGCCCAATATTGACAAGGCAATTATTTCCTGTCATTGCCATAATGACCTTGGATTGGCAACGGCAAACTCTATTGCCGGAATTATCAATGGGGCAAGGCAGATAGAATGTACCATCAATGGGCTGGGTGAAAGAGCAGGCAATACCTCCTTGGAAGAAGTAGTAATGATCATTCAACAACATAAAAATCTTGGTTTTCATACTGGTGTAAATGCCAAATTGTTAAATCCTATGAGCCTATTGGTGGCAGATACCATGCGTATGCCAGTACAATGCAATAAGGCTATTGTAGGATCCAATGCCTTTTCTCATTCTTCTGGTATTCACCAAGATGGGTTTTTGAAAGATTCGTTGACGTATGAAATCATCGACCCCGTAGAAGTAGGGGCCGAGGCTTCAAAGATTGTACTAACAGCAAGGAGTGGACGAAGTGCATTGGCCCATCGTTTTCATAAATTGGGTTATTCATTCAATCGCAATGACATTGATCAATTATATCAAGAGTTTTTACTAGTGGCAGATAGCAAGAAAGAGGTGATGGAAGAAGATCTGCATGTTTTGGCAAAGGCGCATATGGGAGAAGTTGTGTAGCGATGCCCTGTTGGATTTGACTAAAGAATACGAATAACAATAACTAAACTTCCTGTTGAAAAACGGTACGGAATGATTAAAAATGTAGCAGTAATTTTTGGGGATGGCATCGGGCCGGAGGTAACGCAGCAATCTGTAAAAGTATTGGATACCGTTGCTGAAAAATTTGGTCATCAATTTAACTTTACCTATTGTTTAATGGGTGCTGCAGCTATTGATCAAACCGGTAATCCATTGCCGGATGAAACGGTGAAGGTTTGTTTGAATAGTGATGCAACGCTCTTTGGTGCTATCGGACATCCTGCTTATGACAATGATCCAACAGCAAAGGTAAGGCCCGAGCAAGGGTTACTTAAGTTGCGCAAGTCTTTGCAACTCTTTGCCAATATAAGACCCGTTACTGCCTATTCCTCCTTGCATCATTTGTCGCCTTTAAAAAAGAAATACCTCGAACAGGTAGATTTTGTTATTTATCGTGAATTAACGGGGGGGATTTATTTTGGAGAAAAGAAAACAAATGCTGACCAAACCTGGGCATCCGATGAGTGTGC
>CANJAW010000344.1:0-3515 GCA_947472215.1 Chitinophagaceae bacterium | reverse complement strand
TTACCCCTTCACGATCCTATTTAACTTTTGTAGGTGACATTACCCCTGCTGCAGCTAAGGATTTAGCGACCAAAGCATTTGGTAACTGGACAGGTAAAAAGTTAACTCTTCCAAACATTCCAATTGTAGAAAATCCTAAAAAAACAGAAATTGATTTTGTGGATGTTCCTACTGCCGTTCAAGGTGAACTGAGTATTGGTAATCTTATTGTTAATCCAATGGGCAATAAAAACTATCATGCCTTATTGATAGCGAATCAAATTTTAGGTGGAGGGGCAGAAAGTAAACTATTTATGAACCTTAGAGAGAAACATGGCTTTACCTATGGGAGTTATTCAAGTATTGGTAGTGGCCGTTTTCAAAGCCAGTTTACTGCCAGTGCTGCCGTCCGTACCGACAAAGTAGATAGTGCAACCGCAGAGATTTTTAGGGAAATCCTGAATATGAGAGATGGGAAAATCACCCAGGAAGAATTGGATAATGCCAAGGCAAAATACAACGGTTCCTTTGCATTGGGGATGGAAGATCCTGCACGCACCGCTACCTATGCTTCTAATATCCTAATCAATAATTTGCCGAAAGACTTTTATAGAACCTTTCTCCAAAAAATAAACAGTGTAACCTTGAATGACCTCAAGACTGTAGCACAGGCTTATTTCAATGAAAGTAATTCGAGAATTGTGATTGTGGGCAATGGTTCCATCATCATTCCCAAATTAATGAGATTAGGCTATCCTGTCAAAAAATATGACCGGTATGCAGACCCAGTAGTAGAAAAGCCCATTGAGAAAAAAGTAAACGAAACCAATAAAAATAGCAATAGCATCTCAGCCTCAGAAATTGTTGAAAGCTATTTGAAAGCCATCGGCGGGAAAGAAGCCGTTAAAAAAATAAATACCATCTCCTCTGTTATCGGACTTGACATGATGGGCAGAACTTTTGAAGGTGTTGAGAAAAAAATGAACCCCAACCTACAGATAACTGAAATAAAAATGGGTGCTATGACTGTTATGAAATCCGTATTTGATGGAAAAGCGGGTTTCCAGCAACAAGGGCCACAAAAAAAGGATTTAACAGCCAAAGAAACCAAAGAGGCGTTGGATGAAAAAGGGGTCATTCCACAGTTGTATTACATCACCAATAATGAGTATAAAACTGATTATCTAGGAATAGGTAAAGTGGAAAATGATGATACGTACCGCTTAAAGGTGGTGATGCCTAGCGGAAGAACTTCTATTCAAGAATACGCCATTACAACTGGCTTATTGCTTAAAGAAGAAACTACTTCCGTTCAAGAAGATGCCAATATTCCAATGACCATTGAATATAAAAATTACATGAAATTCGGAACCTTACTACTACCAACGGAAGTAACCAGATCCCTAGGTGGTCAGGAGATTCCCTTGAAATACAAAGACATTAAATTAAACGAAGGGGTTACTGATGCAGATTTTAAATAACTACAATCATTGATTCAAAAAGCCCTCTTTCACAAGTTAGTTTTTTGAATCAATTCAATTTTTAATTGTTACCTTGGGAGAATTGCGGGTTAGTTGTAAACTCAGTATAGTATACCTTTTACGCTAAATTTATTCGGGTCAATTTGCCATTTTCAGCTATCCCGAATACACTGAACCATTGACTATAGAATACCTTTAACAAAAAAATAGGTATTAAATTCGTTCAATGCAACCTGAATCAATTTTATTTGCCATTAAACTATTACAACATGGAAGCTGCAAAACCCAAAATATTATTGTGTGAAGACGATACCAATCTAGGTATGGTGTTAAAAAACTATCTCGAACTAAATGATTACGAGGTAGTACTTGAAAGAGATGGCCGCCTAGGTCTTGCAGCTTTTCAAAGGGAAAAATTTGACATCTGTTTGCTCGATGTTATGATGCCTAATATGGATGGTTTTGCAGTGGCGGAGGAGATTCGAGATGTGAATCCCGATGTGCCCCTGTTTTTTCTCTCTGCCAAAACAATGAAGGATGACATTATACAGGGATATAAGCTAGGGGCAGATGACTATATTACGAAGCCTTTTGATAGCGATGTATTGCTATTGAAAATAAAAGCTATTTTAAAGCGCAATGAGGAAACTCACCGAGAGGAAGTAAATGCAGAATTTGATATGGGCAAATACCATTTTAATCCCCGCTTAAGGGAGCTAACCATTGATGGTAGGATAAGTGTACTTTCTCCAAAGGAAAATGAATTATTAAAAATGTTATGTGAGCATAAAAATGATTTATTAACAAGGGAAGCGGCACTAAAGAAAATTTGGGGCAGTGATACTTATTTCAATGGAAGAAGTATGGATGTATACATTGCCAAATTGCGCAAGTACCTCAGAGAAGATGAAACAATCGAGATTGTAAACATACATGGCAACGGCTTTAGGCTGGTAGCGGCTTAATCAAATAATAAAGAAAAGTAAGGGCCCTGTAAAGCAGGGCTTTTTTTTTGCCCTTTACATGGCAAGTTTTTATACGCCACCTTCCCCCTATGAGTAGATGAGCATATTATTGTAACCAATGCTTTAACTGAAAAGGGTATTATCCGAACCCCTACTATACATTTTGCCTAAATGCGCATACGCTTTTGCGGTAGCCTCCCTTCCTCTGGCGGTTCGCTGCAAAAAGCCCTCCTGTATCAAAAAAGGCTCGTACACTTCTTCCAAAGTACCGGCTTCCTCCCCCACCGCTGTAGCAATAGTAGTAATCCCTACCGGTCCTCCCTTAAATTTATCAATGATGACATTCAGGATTCGGTTATCCATTTCATCCAGTCCGTGCTCATCCACATTGAGTGCCTGCAATGAATGCTGTGTGATACCAATATCAATGGCTCCATCATTTAATACCTGGGCAAAATCCCTTACCCTTCTCAATAACCCATTGGCAATGCGGGGTGTACCGCGACTACGCCGTGAAATTTCATCTGCTGCGGCCGTTGTAATAGAAGTGTTGAGAATCGAAGCAGAACGAAGAATAATTTTTTGCAGGGTAGCTGCATTATAGTACTCCAATCTTGACTTAATTCCAAATCTCGACAGTAAGGGTGCCGTTAATAATCCGCTCCTAGTGGTAGCCCCAATCAGGGTAAATGGATTCAAATTGATTTGTACACTTCTGGCATTGGGGCCACTATCAATCATGATGTCAATGCGGTAATCTTCCATCGCTGCATATAAATACTCTTCTACCACATTACTGAGGCGATGGATTTCATCAATAAATAATACATCATTGGCTTCCAGATTGGTGAGCAACCCGGCAAGGTCGCCCGGCTTTTCAATTACCGGCCCACTAGTCTCCTTTATTTTAACCCCTAACTCATTGGCTACGATTCTACTTAAAGTAGTTTTACCCAATCCTGGTGGACCATGAAATAAAATATGGTCGAGGGCTTCCCCCCTAATTTTAGCTGCTTTAATGAAGATCCTAAGGTTCTCAATGGTTTGGGGCTGCCCCGAAAAGTCGGCCATTTCACTGGGCCGGATATTG